>JAZNGR010000038.1:0-2386 GCA_045576575.1 Eubacteriales bacterium | reverse complement strand
AGCACCCCATTGGGTGAAGAGATGCGCCATTTCAAAATATTCAATCCCGTGCTTATGGCAGATATCGACCCAGCGTTTCAGCAGGGTGAAATCAAAGCTGTATTTTTCGCCAACCTTTTTCATCTTCACCAACTGTACCGTGGGGCGTTCGCCGCCGATATCGGTATCCAGCGGGGGAGTGAAGATGGGGGTGAGAATGGTATTCATACCGGTGCGGGCGGCGGTCTTAATGTAATTCTCGGTGATCTTCCAGAATTTCTTACTGAAGACCTTCACCTTATGATAATTGGAGATGCAATCGCAATGGAACCATTGGCCGAAGATCAGATCATTATCGGCGATGACCGCGTCCTCTACCTGCACCATCACCTTAAGAGAGCGCTTCTCGGGGGTGCGGGGCTTGCCCTTTTCGATATGGAAGCAGAAATACAAGGGGTACTCGCCTGCTTCGATATCCTTGGGAATGTCCACCGTTACCATCAGGGTAGTGGGAGCGTCGAGGGTCAGATAGAACTTATCCTTGGAGGTCAAGGGATACATCACATCGGGGAAAAGACCCGGCTCGATGGAGATATAATCCTCATCGTGACTACGGCGATAAGCGGGCAGCTCCGAGGGGATATAACCCACCTTGCTGACCTGCACACCCTTTCTTAAGGGAGAGCGCAGGGTATAATAAGTAACGCCCATGCCCGGCTTGGGATCGGTGGGCTTATGACCCACCTGGATCTGGAAGGAAACACGCTCACCCTTCAGACCCTTTACCGAAGTAATGGCAGGATAAGAGTCATAGGTATCGGTCAGCATTACCTTTTCCAAGGCGGAGATCGCTTTGAATTTGAACATTGCGAAAAACCTCAACTTTCGTTATGATATTCTGCATTTAGTATATCAAATCTTAATAATAAGTCAAGAAAAAAGAGATCGAAAAAGGAATTTTCGACCTCTTTTTTATATGCCGCAGGGATGCAGCTGCCCATACGGGGGAAAATAGCAGCATGGCCATTTCGGGATATGCTTCTGCTGCATAGGAGCGGTCCGAAACAAAATCCGCTATTTTCCGCTTTTGCAAAACGGTGATCCAAGAGCGTATCTCTTCAGGGGAACTTTAGCATCGGTCTGCTCACCGTTTTTTACCGACAGACCGCGCACTTCTTTTGCAGAACCCATGTTCTGCACCTTCCTTTTCCCGGGACGCTCTTATTATGTAACGCGGATCAAAAAAATATGCACCGCAAAAGCGGTGCATCAATCTTCCAAAGTTGGTAAATTTATCTTAGAGAAGCCTAAAGGCTTGGGCGGCGTACGATGAAGAGGGGTATATAAAAACTTCCGACAAGAAAAACTACCCTTCACCAAACCCTTTTTGGAGCAGATCACATCATCGGTGCCAATAATTTGCTTTCCGTATTCACAATGGGCGCAGACCTTCTCAATGTCTTTTGAAAAAATCATCGGATTTGCTCCTTTCTTGTCATATCTTAATTATTATACATCTTCGGATGCGGTTTGTCAAAAGAAAATTCGTTGCATCAGTATAACCAGCGGCGGCAGGCAGATGCCGGTAAAAAGCTTTCCCCATAAAAGCGGCAAAACAGGCAACCGCTCCTCGGCTAAATAGGCGGCATTCTGCAAAAAAACCGAGAGTCCTGAAAAGCCCACCATTGCCGCCGAAAGAAAAAATTTGACATTGGTATCGGGCAATGCTGCAAGACCGCCGGAAAGCTCTAAAAAACCGTAATAAAAAGCAAAATGCGGCACATTTTTCAAAAGTGATGCGATCACTGAAAAAAGGGTGATGTAAGCGGTGAGGGTCAAAGCGCCGATGGCAGCGGCGGAAATGCTGCGGGTCAGCAGAGGTAAAAGGGGCTTTTCTTCAGGCAGGCGTTCCATTTTGATATTCAAGGAACCGCCTGCCCATAGCAAAAGAGCCGAAAGCAGCAACTGCCCTAAAAACAAAAGTACTCCTTGTGCGGCGTTTCCCAAAATCACCTCGCCGGTGAAGCCGATGAGAAAGGCGGGGGAGGCATTGGCGCAGGCGGGAATCAGTCCGATGGCCTGCTTGCGATTGATGATCCCACGCTTTGCGGCTTGGGTCAGGGTACGGATTCCTAAGGGAAAGCCGCAGAGATGGGAGGTGATCCAAATAGTCAGCGCCGAAGGAAACGGTAGGCTTTCTGCGAACTCGCCCATCATCCCGCAAAGGATCATGGCTGGAAAGAGGGCGGGTAATACTGCTTGATAGGCAAGGGTCAATCCTTGCCGAACCCCATCACTTGCCTGCTTCCCGAAGACCAACAGTAAAATCAATAAAAAAAGAAATAAAAACGGTACAGTCATTCTCCAATATTTTTTCATATTAAAGGCTATGCCCGCCGTATAAGAA
>JAZNGR010000037.1:0-18571 GCA_045576575.1 Eubacteriales bacterium | reverse complement strand
GATATTATACCACCTTTAATAGGAAAATTCAATCCTTATTTTATATTGCTTTTAAAAATGTACGTGTCCACGAGCGGTGGACAAATGTTGTCGAAATGTATAAAAAACTTTATCATTTTAAAGGGAAAGCGGGTAAAAAGTTGTGGAGTTTTAACAAGGATTTTTGAATTTAAAAACCCGCCTTGAAATCATAATGTTTTAAGAGTATAATAATATTATCATTCTATATTTTATAGGAGGAATTACCATGAACAGAATGAAAAAAGTTGTTGCTTTGTTATTGGTTCTGTTACTTGCTTGCACCATGATGGCAGGTTGCGGTTCCAACAGCGACGAAAAAGTGATCAAGATCGGTATCTTTGAGCCCGCAACCGGTGAAAACGCCGGCGGTGGTAAGCAGGAAGTGCTGGGTATCCGCTACGCTCATTCTAAGGTTCCCACCGTTGATATCGGCGGCGAAACCTATACGATTGAGTTGGTAGAGGTTGATAACCAGTCTGATGCAACCAAGGCTCCTTCTGCTGCTCAGCAGTTGGTATCTGCTAAGGCATCTGTTGTTTTGGGTACTTATGGTTCCGCTTGTGCGATCGCTGCAGGTCCTATCTTTGCTGAGAACGGCATTACCGCTATCGGTTGCTCCTGCACCAATCCCCAGGTTACCGCTGAGAACGACTATTACTTCCGTGTTTGCTTCCTGGATCCCTTCCAGGGCACTGTAATGGCAAACCTGGCTCTCGAGCAGGGTTGCAAGAAGGTTGGCGTTCTGACCCAGGCCGGCGACGACTATTCCGTTGGTCTTGGCAACTATTTCACCAAGGCATTTGAGAATGCAGGCGGTACGGTGGTACCTGCCAGCTTCCAGACCGGCGAGACTGATTTCAGCGCCATCGTTTCCAATTTTGCTGATTGTGATGCTGTTTTCGCTCCCTCTTCCATTGAGACCGGTCCGCTGATCATCAAGCAGCTGCGCGCTGTAAATGAGGATTGCATGATTCTCGCCAGCGATACTTGGGAAAACGGTAAGGTAATCGAGAATGCCGGCGCTGCCGCTACCAATGTTTATTTCTCCACCTTCTTTGATGAGAACGATGAGAGCAATACCATGGCTAAAGATTTCGTTACCGGTTACAAGGCATGGTTGAACGGCGATGCTAAGAACCTGGCTAACAACGGCGGCGACGATACAGTTGCAGCTGTATCCGCTCTGGGCTACGATGCTTATATGGCTGCTATTGAAGCCATCAAGGCTGCTCAGTCTACCGACGGTACTGCTATCCGCGATGCTCTGAAGGATGTTACCATGACCGGTGTTACCGGTGATCTCTCTTTCAACGAAGTGGGCGATGCCAACAAGAACATGGCTTATATCAAGACCATTGATGTGGCTACCGGTACCTTTAAGTTCCTGAAGACTCAGACTGTTGCTGAGTAATTCTTCACGCGCCTTTTCTCAAGGCAGCGGGGGCGTTTTCGCCCCCGCTGCTTTTGGAGTTTTTACGGATATCTGAAAAATAGACTCAAGCCGATTTGAATCTATTTTTCAGCTATTCGGCTGATAAAGAAAATTGGAGGTTTCCTTATGGCACAGATTTTGCTTTCGGGCATTTCGGTTGGAAGTCTGTATGCATTGATCGCCATCGGCTATACCATGGTATATGGTATTTTGCGCTTGATCAACTTTGCGCATGGCGATATGTTTATGATGGCAGGCTTCTTTTTGATTTATCTTGCGGCGGTTCCCCATATGCCGATTTGGGGCGCTTTACTGCTGACCTTAATTATGACCGTTGGCTTGGGTTATATGATCGAGCGGGTTGCGTATAAGCCTTTGCGTAATGCGCCGCGTATGTCGGTTATGATTTCAGCCATCGGTGTATCTTACTTATTGCAGAACTTTGCCACCTATTTTACCGGTGGTTTGGCTCAAAAGTATCCCACCATTCCTTGGATTTCAAATGAGATCCAGATCTTTGGGATCACAACAAAGGTTATTACGGTGGTTACCCCCATTTTGACCATTCTCCTGGTTGTGTCTTTGGTTATCTTTATCAAATTTACCAAAGCGGGTATGGCCATGCGTGCGGTTTCCAAGGATTTCGAAACCTCTCAGTTGATGGGTATTAAGATCAACCGCGTTATTAGTATTACCTTTGTAATCGGTTCCTTCCTGGCGGCGGTTGGTTCGATTATGTATTTTGCTTATTATGAGCAGGTAAGTCCCACCATCGGTGCCATGCCCGGTCTGAAGGCGTTTGTTGCCGCTGTGTTTGGCGGAATCGGCTCTATCCCCGGTGCAGTGATCGGCGCTTATATCATCGGTATTTGCGAGAATATTATTAAGAGTTTCCCCGCAATTGCTGATTTGAGTAACGCCTTTACATTTGTATTGCTGGTGGTTATTTTGGTCTTTAAGCCCAACGGTTTGTTTGGCGAAAAACTGTCGGAGAAGGTGTAAGCGTATGAAAAAGAATACAAAAATTATCGCATCGCTGATCCTTGCGGCGGCCTGCTTAGGGTTGTTAATCTTTATTGACAATAGTGCCTTGAAATCTTCCATGCTTTCTACCTGCTTGCAAAAGGGTGCGATTTATGCATTGGTTGCAGTTTCCATGAACTTGCTTAACGGTTTTACCGGGCTGTTTTCTTTGGGACAGGCGGGCTTTATGCTGATCGGCGCTTGTACATACGGTATTTTAACCATTCCCGTATCCAGCCGTGCATCGGTGTACCAGTATTTTGATGGCGGCATTGTTCAATTCCAGATTCCTGTTATTCCCGCCATTCTCCTTGCCGGTTTGCTGGCAGCTGCCTTTGCGGCGCTGATCGGTCTTCCGGTTTTGAAGTTGAAGAGCGATTATCTTGCCATTGCAACCCTCGGCTTTGCCGAGATCATTCGCGCGGTGGTGCAGTGGCAACCGGTGGCTCCCTTGACCAACGGTTCCAATATGCTTCGCTCTTTTACTACCTATGATAGCATTCTGTTCCCCTTTATTATATCGGGAATCTGTATTGCCGCCATTGTGTTGTTGATCCGATCCTCTTATGGCAGAGCCTTTAAGGCCATTCGTGATGATGAGATCGCTGCAGAGGCAATGGGTATCAATCTTTTCAAGCATAAGATGATGAGCTTTGTGATCAGTTCGTTCTTCGCCGGTATTGGTGGCGCTCTTTTGGCCATGTTCCAATCTTCTGTTCAGGCAAAGGGTTTCACCTCCGCGATGACTTATGAGATTTTGCTGATCGTTGTAATCGGCGGTATTGGTTCGGTAACCGGCAGCATTATTGCTTCCTTCTTGTTTGTATGCTCGATGGAGTGGTGGCTGCGGTTCTTGGATCAGACCCAGTTTATCGGTAATTTTGAAGTACCCTTGCTTCGTACCGGCTTCCGTATGGTGGTCTTCTCGGTAGTGATTATGATCATTGTATTGTTCTGGCGCAAGGGTATTATGGGCAACAAGGAATTTTCCTGGGATGCCATTGCAAGGTTCTTTAAAGACCCCTTCGGTCTTGTGAGTAAGTCTAAAAAGAAAGGAGCGGCAAAGAATAATGGCTAATACCGTCCTTTCCATTGAAAACATCACCGTTCAGTTCGGTGGTGTTGTTGCAGTAAACAATTTGTCTATGCATGTGGACCAAGGGGAGATCGTTTCTCTGATCGGTCCCAACGGTGCCGGTAAAACCACCGCTTTTAACGCCATCACCGGCGTATACCAGGCAACGAACGGTCGCGTCATCTTTAATGATGAAGTAATTTTAGAAAGTTATCCCACCGGTAAAATGAAAAAGATCTATGCGGGTGAGAATGTTAATCTTTATCATAAGATGATTAAAAAGACGCCTGATAAGATCGCAAAACTGGGTATGGGTCGTACTTTCCAGAACATTCGTTTATTTAAAGAACTTTCGGTTTTGGAAAATGTATTGATCGCGAAGCATATGCGGTTGAAGGGCAATCTTTTTACCGATACCTTTATGATCAATTATAAGGAAGAACAAAAGATTCGCGAGGAATGTCTGGAACTTCTGAAGATTGTGGATCTTTATGATCTCAGGGACGAGGTGGCATCCTCCTTGCCTTATGGTAAGCAACGCCATCTGGAGATTGCACGTGCTTTGGCCACAGAGCCGAAACTCTTGCTGTTGGATGAACCTGCGGCAGGTATGAATCCTCAGGAAACAGAGGAACTGACTGCACTGATTCGTCGGCTTCGGGATGACTTTAAATTAACGGTATTGTTAATTGAGCACCACATGAATTTGGTTATGGACATTTCTGACCGTATTTATGTAATCGACTTCGGCAAACTGATTTCTTCCGGTACGCCCGATGTGGTCCAAAAGGATCAGCGGGTTATTGATGCTTATTTGGGGGTGGCAGACGATGAGTAATATTCTTGAAATCAAAGATCTGGTCGTCTCCTATGGCGGTATTGAAGCGGTAAAAGGAATCTCTATGGAAGTTCCCGAAGGTCAGATCGTGACCTTGATCGGCTCCAATGGTGCCGGTAAGAGCACCACCTTGAAAGCAATCTCCGGCATTGTTAAAACCAAGAATGCCTCCATTTTATTGGATGGCAAGGAGATTGCAGGGAAGAGCCCCGATCAGATTGTGGGTGCCGGAATCAGCTTGGTTCCGGAAGGCAGACGGGTATTCCCGAACCTTACGGTTTTGGAAAACCTGAAAATGGGGGCTTATCTTCGTAAAGATAATATTAAAGATGATCTGGATTATGTTTACGGGTTGTTCCCTCGCTTAAAAGAGCGTGAATGGCAGTTGGCGGGCACTTTGTCCGGCGGCGAACAGCAGATGTTGGCAGTGGGCAGAGCGCTGATGAGCAAACCTCGTGTTATCATGATGGATGAGCCTTCGTTGGGCTTGGCTCCTTTGGTGGTTAAGGATATCTTTGAGATCATCAAAACCATCAACGCGCAGGGCATTACGGTATTGTTGATCGAGCAAAATGCAAATATGGCATTGAAAATTGCTCATAAGGCATATGTGATGGAAACCGGCAATATTACCCTGGAAGGTACCGGCGCCGAATTGCTGGCGAACGAGAGTGTGAAAGAAGCATATCTCGGAAAAAGCAAATAATAATTAATGCCCGGCGTCAGCCGGGCATTTCTTTAAAAGGAGTTTATCATGATCAGACTTGCAACAATGAACGATTTTGATTCGTTATGGGCCGTTTATCTTGAAGCAAGGGAATTTATGAAGAAAACAGGAAATCCCAACCAATGGGGCGATTTTAACCCCACCAAGGCAATGCTGGAAAAGGATATTGCCAAAGAGCAATTGTATGTTGTGGCTCGAGAAGAGGAGATCTGCGGGGTTTTCTTCTTTGATATCGGACCGGATCCTTGGTATGCGGTGATTGATAACGGTGCTTGGCTCAGTGATGCACCATACGGAGTGATTCATCGGATCGCGGCTAAAACTGCATCGAAGGGTGTATTTAAAGAGTGTTTGGACTTTGCTCTTTCGAAGATTTCTCATATTCGTATTGATACCCATGAAGATAATAAAGTAATGCAGCATGTTTTGGATAAAAACGGATTTATGCATTGCGGCACGGTTTATATGGATAACGGGGAACCACGCATCGCTTATGAATTAATAAAAGCCGAGAACTAAGTTCTCGGCTTTTATTATCGGTTTCGATCAATATAGTCTTGAAGAATGATTTGGGCAGATAGGGCATCAATGGATGCCTTTTTTTTCTTGCCCTTGGTATTGGCCTCCATCATAAAGCGAGAAGCAACCATGGTGGTCATCCGCTCATCATAAAAATCCATGGGCAGAGTCGGCACTTTTTCCTGCAAAAGAGCCGCAAATTTTCTGGTGTGCTCAGCGCGGAACCCTTCGCTTCCGTCCATGTTTTTCGGAAGCCCTAAAACGATCTTTTCGATTTGCTTTTCGTTACAGACGGCGGCGATTTTTTCTGCTAATTTTTCTTTGTCGCGCTCAGCAACAGTGCCAATCACGGTTGCAATCATTTCATTTTCATCGCAAACCGCAAGACCGGTACGCGCCTCGCCATAGTCGATTCCTAATATGCGCATATTAATAATCCTCGATCATTTTCAGTAAGTATTCGCGGTTTCCTTGCGCTTTTTCTTCGGCGGCTGCTGCAAATTGCAACAACTTTTCTTTAATTTGCTCTTGGTTGTTTATCAAGCGATCAAAGGCATCAACAATGTTTTCTTTTGAAATATCATGGTGATCAATCAAGTATTCTTCCATCCCCATTTGGCATGCCAAAGAATGATTCTTTGGATCATAATTGATGGGAAGGAAGGGGGTGCCTAATTTTGATGAAATAACTTGTCCGTGGAAACGCTCAAAGATTTGGAAGGTTCCAAGACGAATCGCCTGAGTGATCATTTCAGGATCGCGAATCAAATAACTGATTTCGGGAATATTGAAATGGAGTTGTTGAAGAGCGGGGAGATCTTGTCCATTATGAAAAGGAATCAGGTAGTAGAATAAATTGTATTTTTCAGAGAGTGTTTTCAAGGCGGCGGCGATCTCTTTGATCTTTGCAGTTTCTGTTGCGTGTAACTTGAAATTGACACCAACAATATTCTTCCCGGAAGCCTCTTTTACCGGTACAATGGTATCTTGGGTGAGTTGAAAAGAAAACACATCGTCCGCCGTTAAAACGGTCGGGCAATGGATGTTTAACTCGCGCAGTAACTCAATGGATGCATCATCCCGTGCAGTAATCAAATCAATTTGATTCAGCAGTTTAGTGGTTCTCTTACGGTTCCACTGGTTTGTTATGGGGCCGACACCATTTGCATAAAGCATAACCATGCAATGGCAACGCAACGCCATTTTAAGAATAAAATGATAATAAAAAATCGAACGATTGGAGGTGGCATCCTGCAAGATGGAGCCACTACCCAACAAAAAGACTTTGGTCTTTTTCATTCGTTTGCGGATGGCCCACAAATGAAACCGATGTACTTTGCTCACTGAATCGGGTGCCGGAGTTTTATGGACATCATGAGTTAAAATAGTGCCCTTGCGGTCCTTGAGGATATCCATCAAAATGTTTAGTGTTAGATTGTCTCCAAAATTATCAGTGCCGTAATAGCCGCTAATCATATAGTCAAGCGGGCGAGTTTGCTCGATAGCATTTTTGTATTGATGAAGCGCAGTTTCTGCCATAATGGAGATGGAAAAATGCTCTTGCACCAAGCGAAGTCCTTCCTGAATCTCTTGGGTGAGATCGGATTTTAAACAATCTAAGATCAGGGCAGTCAATGCCTCATCAGTGGGGTAGGGGTATCCGCGGCAGGTTAGGTTGGTTTCAATACATTCTTTCTTGATCTTATCAGAGTATAACCCTAAATAGCCTAAATTTCCCAACAATACAGTGGGCACCTTGGCGGACATCGCCTCTAACGCAGAACGGGAGATTCCCACAAATAAATCAGCGCAGGCGGTGTATTGGTCGATATTGGTTCTTGCGCCTTGCAAGAGAATAAATTCTTTTCCGCATTGGCGGTGAATGGCGGCGACTTTTTCTTCAAACTCGGGATACAGCTTCCCGTGACCGACGATCACAACCTTGATGTCTGGACGACCTTTGAAAACTGCAGGGGCAATTTCTAAGAAGCGGGAGACATGAATGGAAGCTTCTTTGTCTAAACGGCTGACTAAAAGGATCATTTTTTCATCGGGCTTGATGCCCAAAGATGCGCGGAAATCCGATTCATCTCGTTTGGAGAAGCGCTCCATATCAATTCCGTTTACAGTAAGCGCCACATGCTCCGGATTATAGCGATAGTTCTTTACTAAGTATGTTTTTAAATCTTCACTGACCGCCAAGGCGCGGCAACCCCAATTGGAAAACCAACGGAAAAAGAAACCGCAACGGAAATTGAAATGGACGGTGGTAACCATCGGAATGTTTAGATGCTTGCAGACAATTCCGCCAATAAAGTTGGAAATGCGGGTATGGGAATGCACAACAGAGGGTGGATTTTTCTTGAATTCACGCATCAACCGCCGATAGGAACGGATCAGTGCAATGGGGTTTTTTCGATGAAGGGGAGTTTTGACATGACGAATCCCGACCTTTTCCAATGCTTCGGCATAAACGCCTCCGTTGGAAAAGACCGTGACAGTATTACCTTGGGCAGTAAGCCCTTTGGCAAGTTCAAATATATGGGTCTCGGCACCGCCGATATTTAGGGACATGCACAAATGTGCGATATGTTTACCCATAAAAACTCCTGACTATTTATAGAATTCGTTAAAGATTGAGGTTTCCGGAATATTTGCTTCCATACAGGAATGGAAGGCATCCAAAAGGTGGAGGGGAAGATACTGCTTCAATTGATTCAGTTCATCTACGCTTAATCCTTGGATTGCTTCCGTGATTCTGGCTTTTAATATACAGATTTCATATTCGAAAGAGGAATTAAAGAAGAAGTCTGCATAACGCTTCATCGGCTTGATATATCGCTCTTCGCCGGCGCGCACGCTGGGCCACATTTCTAAGGTTTGCATCACCGAAGAATTGCGGTGCTTAAAATCACGAATGCTTCGGCGCATCAGGCGGATTTCGCGTGAAGTGATTTCTCCTTGCTCAGGGACGGTATAGGAATCGAAGGGACAGATATAAACGCCAACGGTTCTTGCAAAAGACAATCCCTCGGTTAACTTCGGGTTCATGGCATGAATCCCTTCAATGATCAAAAGATCTTTCTCAGTCGGAGTGAGAAGGATTCCGCTATCTACCCGATGCCCCAATTTAAAATCATAGCGGGGAAGAGGGATCGCTTTTCCTTGAAGAAACGCAGCCATTTGCTCTTGGAAATATGCCACATCAAAGGCTTCCAAAACCTCATAGTCCGGTTTTTCTACTCCCGGTTGACGCCGACGGACCTCATCTCTGGAGAGATAATAGTCATCAATGGAAATCACCGTGCAGTGAAAACCCTCTTCTGCCATGACAGAGCAAAGGCGCTTTGAAAAGGTGGTCTTTCCCGAAGAAGAAGGACCGGTGACCAATACCGCGGCAGTCAGGTGATTTCCAAGCGTTTTGGTGCATGAGAATGTGATCAACCGCTTGAGTTGCTCAAATTGCAAAGTATGGCGGCTTTCGGCAACTTGGATCAAGCGATCAACCTGACCGTTTGTGAAATATTCATTAATGTCCTGCGGATAAAACTTCATTCAATGATCCCCTTGGGCAATAATATATTTATTATATTATAGCATCTATAATATAAATAATGCAACAATAATCTTGTTAAAAGTTAAAAATTCCCTGCGGAAATCCGCAGGGAATTTTAAATTAAAAGATTTTCCAAAGGGCAAAGTTTTCATCTATGGAACCTTTTGATTCGATGGCGTAAAGGGTATTGCCATCAAAAGAAAAGACGGAGATATCTTTGGCCTCGCAAATGGTATTGTTGATATAGTCATAATCGACTAATGCGTAATTGGAGTTTCCGAAGAGAAGCCCCAAGGAGAAGGGGGATTTCAGGGAAACAAAATAGAGATGCCCGTTTTTGCATTGGAACGCCCCGCCCACAGTACTGCTGTCTGAGAAACGGATGAGAGAGGTTATTTCTTGAGTTTCTACATGGTATAAAGAAATGTTTTCGTTTACATCCTCATCAAGATAAGTAATGGCGAAGAGCTTATTTTCTTTATCGTAAGAAAGATCATAAACTTCGTCGAATTCCTCCGGAAGGGTCGCTTGAATTACATTCTCCGGCGCGGTAATATCCAGACCCAGCAATTGAGGGGTTGCTTTTTCTCCGTAGAGAACGGCCGAAAGGACGTTTCCTTCTATGGAAACAGCGTGGAACGGCATTTCAATGCTGACTACAGGGAAGGTATAAACAGATTGCAGAGCAGCTGCGATAGGATCATAGCGCATCAAATCGACGGTTTTGGTTGCTTCGTTATAGGCGACCAGATAAAGAATTCCGTTAAAGAATCCTATCGTTTCTTCGCTGTAACTATAGTAATAGTAAGGGCAGTCTTCTATGCGAAGGATGGTGGTCGCTTGCTTTTTGTTACGATCGTATAATTTATATTCATAGACCGATGCAATCTCATCTTCCTCGCACCAAGCAATGTAGTTCTCATTGGAAGCGATATAGTAAATATAGCAGCCCTTGACCGAATAAATCTCTTCCAATTCTTCGGGGTTGGTTCCGGTATGAATGTAAAATCTATTGATATCAAAGTCTTCAAAAAGCGCATCCCAATGATCTCCGGAATGATGCATCTGGGAAAGAATAGCCTCTGCATCACCGCTGAATTCAATGTCTGCCAGTTTTTCTTCGGGGGAAAAGGTTGCAACATTGGAGGAGCAGCCGGTAAGAAGGAGGGCAATGACCATCAACGCGAGGATCAGCCAAGCATATTTTTTCATAGGTTTCTCCTGTTTAACTTAAATTTAGTTTGTTTTTCAGACAATAAAGGTTGATGCAATAAGAAACAATGCCGATCGCGAGATAGAGAATAACAGAGAATAGCATATAGACATTTAAAACGGCGAAGGTGTCGTAGGTATAGGAGAGATCATTAAAGAACATTGCAGAGGTGAGAAAATAAAAGAGTTGCTGCACACCGCTCAATAACATATTGATTCCGTAATAAACGCCGATACCTACTAATACTTTGTGCTTTTTGGAAATAACGCTGCCGATGGTAATGCTTAAATAGAAAACACATACGCCCATAAATAAAGCAGTAATGAGAAGGATAGGGATCAAAACTAATAAAGCGATAAGGGATCCCGTCCAGTCGGAATAGAAGATGGCGTGACCTAAATCTTTGAAAAACTGAATGGTGCCCTCAGCGGTTCCGATAAACGCAATGATTAGCGCATCAACTAAAAGTACTAATAAACTAATCGTCGAAAATGTTGCATAATTCAAGATTTTGGAATTGAGAAGCGTAGTGCGAGACACCGGCAAGGTGAAGGTAAGATAGCCTTCATCACTGAAAAAGTTTTTGTAGTAACGGATCAAACAGCCGATGGTTGAAGCGGCAGGGAAGAAGCAGAGCATAACGATCAACATGAAAAGTCCGAGAAAACACAAAAAGATCAAAAAATCTTGAAAATCACTCTGAATTGTACTGGTAGTCATTTCGATAAGACTGCGTACAAGAAGTCCTCCGACAACAGAAACACCCAGTGAGGTGACTGCAAAGATCCACCAAAAGCGAAAGACATAGTTAAAATCATATTTAAATACTTTATTGAACATAACGGAACACCTCCCGGAACAGTTCATCTAAGGTTTTACCATATTGGGCGCGTACATCATCGGCGTTTCCGCTCATAATGACTTCTCCGCCGAACCCTAAGAACACAAACTCATCCAAAATGCGCTCAATGTCATAAATCAAATGGGTGGTGATAATGATGGTGGCATCCGGGTTATAGTTTTGAAGAATGGTTTGCAATATGTAGTCGCGGCTGGCGGGGTCTACCCCTGCGATGGGTTCATCTAAAAGATAGAGCTTTGCATTGCGGGACATTACTAAGATTAACTGTACTTTTTCGCGGGTTCCTTTGGAAAGGGTGCGGATCTTTGCTTTTGGATTGATCTTCAGATCGTTCAGCATCTGCACAGCGCGGTTGGAATCAAAATCATCATAGAAATCCTTAAAATATTCAATATGATCCAAAACTGACATCCCCGGATTCAGATAGGTGCGTTCCGGCAGATAGGAGATCAGGCGATTGGTATCGGCATTGATGGGAAGTCCGCAAACATAGATCTCGCCGGAGGTGGGGACCAAAAGGTTACAGATCAATTTGATTAAGGTGGATTTTCCACATCCGTTGGGGCCCAATAGACCAATGATTTTTCCTGAGGGCACAGAAATGTTCATATTCTCTAATACTTTCTTATTGCCATAGTTTTTATTTAAATTACGACATTCTAAAACAGGCATGATGAATCCTCCTTCGATATCATTTGAATAATCTCATTTTCTTCAAATCCCATTTCCTTGCAGCCTAAAATGAATGATTGAATTAATTCCTTTGCCGCTTGATAGCGAGCGGCCTTCAGTATTTCTTCATTTTCGGTTACAAATCGACCTATAGTTCCTTTGGCGATGAGGAGACCTTCCGTTTCTAACTGAGTGAGAGCTCGTTGCATGGTATTGGGATTTACTGCGGCATCAAAAGCTAATTGCCGTACGGATGGAATCTGCTCTTCGGGTGCATATTTTCCGCGAATGATGTCTGCACGGATCTTTGACGCAATTTGAAGATAGACAGGGAGTGGACCCTGAAAATTCCAACTCATGAGGATACCTCCTTGTATCTGTGTACTAATACAATGATACAGCAATGGAGGTGTATTGTCAATAAAAAAGCGCCCGAAATTTCGGGCGCTTTTAATTAAGATAAGATTGCTCTGTCGTTTGCGAACTCTTTTCCGCTGGCTTTGGTGAAAAGATTCATCAAATCTTCAACCGTGAGTTTCTTTTTTTCATCTCCTTCGACATCCACAATAATACGTCCTTCATGCATCATAATCAGACGATTGCCATATTCAATAGCGTCTTTCATATTGTGGGTAATCATCAGGGTGGTCAAATTGTTTTCAGTGACCAATTTATTGGTGATCTCCAGTACTTTAGCAGCGGTTTTGGGATCCAGCGCCGCCGTATGCTCATCCAATAAAAGGAGCTTGGGGCGCTTGAGAGTCGCCATCAGCAGGGTAATTGCCTGGCGCTGACCGCCGGAAAGCAATCCAACCTTGCAGGAAAGGCGAGATTCCAACCCTAATTCCAAGGTGGCAAGCAGTTCTTTATATTCGGTGCGTTCTTGCTTTTTAATACCCCAAACAAATTTACGCTTTGTGCCGCGTCTTGCAGCGATGGAGAGGTTTTCGGCGATCTCCATGTCAGGAGCGGTTCCTTTCATGGGGTCTTGAAAAACGCGGCCTAAGAACTGCGCTCTTTTGTGTTCCGGCATATTGGTAACATCCACACCGTCGATCTCAATGGTACCAAAGTCCGGCTTCCAAACGCCTGCTATGGCATTGAGTAGGGTAGATTTCCCTGCACCGTTGCCACCGATCACGGTAATAAAATCGCCGTCCTTGATGGTTAATTCAAGACCGTTTAATGCGGTTTTGGCATTAACAGTACCGGGATTAAAGGTCTTCTGCAGATTGGTGATTTTAAGCATGAATATCACCTCCGGTCTGCTCAATGGGGAGCGGTTTTTGTTTGTTGAAATAGGCGTTTTTTAAATAGGGAATTGCCAGGAACAATGCAACGATCACTGCAGAGAGCATCTTGAGGTAATCGGTCTTAAGACCAAGGAGAACTACAAAATTATAGATGACATAATAAACAATGCCGCCACCGATCACACCGATCAAGCTGACCACAAAGTTTGGCTTGATCTTTAAGGAGACCGAAAGCCCGATAAAGATCGCTGCAAGACCGATCACAATGGCACCGCGACCATCGTTGATATTAGCGGAGCCCTTATATTGCGCCAGCAACGCACCGGAAAGAGCGACGATGCCGTTAGAAATGGCAAGCCCCAATACTTTATTGAAATTGACATCAATACCTTGGGCGCGGCTCATATCAGGGTTGTCGCCGGTGGACTTAATGGTAAGTCCCACTTCCGTATAGAAGAAGAGCCAAAGTCCGATGATTACTGCGGTGATAATCAATCCTGCCGCCAAAATAGCCATAGGGTTGTTGCTCATATGGAGTAGCAATTTATTGGCGCGTGCATCAACTGCAATCAATGATTTTCCGCCAAGGATCGAGAGGTTAACTGAGTATAAGATTAATTGGGTGAGGATTCCCGCCAGAATAGAAGGAATCCCAAGCGCGGTATGGAAAAGACCGGTTAGAATACCGGTGAGAGCGCCTGCAATGAAAGCCAGTAAAACGCTGAGCCATACCGGAACTCCATTGGCAATGGAAACTGCGCAAACGCAAGCGCCTGTGCAGATTGATCCATCAACGGTCAGGTCGGCAATATCTAGGATTTTATAGGATATGTAGACGCCAATCGCCATCAATCCCCAAATAAGCCCTTCCGCAATCGCGCCGGGCAATGCATTCAAAAAAGCCATTGTTTACCTCAAATATAGTTTAGTTTTCGGGAACAGTGATTCCAAGTTTGGTGCAAAGATCTTTATTATACACAACAGAGGGGGTCAGGGTCGCGATCTCGATATCGCCAACTTCCTTGGTGCCCAGCAGAACCTCGGCGGCCATTTTGCCGGTCTCTTCACCCAACGCATAATAGTCGATGGCGAGGCTTGCATAGCAAACGGCACCGCCGTAGCTGGTGAATACCGGAACATTTTTGTCGGTGCAGATGGTGCCAACAATGCTGTCGTTTTGTGCAACAGTATTATCAGAAGGAACATAAATTGCCTTGCAGTTATTGGCGGCAGAAGTCACCAATGCCTGCAGTTCGGTGGTTTCGGAGAAGGTATAGGCTTCCACAACGATACCCTTTGTTTCAAAGAGCGCCTTTACGGCATTATACTGGATCAGGGAGTTGGATTCGTTGGTGCAATACAACACGCCAACCTTATCACCCGCAACCAAATTCAGTGTGGTGATCATCATTTCGGCCTGCTTGTCAAAGGGAACAGCGTCGGAGGTGCCGGATACATTGGCGGGAATGTTGTTGGCAAAGGTATCGGCATAGTCGGTGACAGAAGTGCCCAGCACGGGGATGGTGGTTGTGGCGTTTGCAGCTGCCAGCAGGGCGGGGGTGGCATTTGCCATAATCAGATCCACATTCTTAGCAGTAAAGGTGTTAATAACGGTGGTGCAAAGATTGGGTTCTCCGGCAACTTGAGTGTCGATATCAACGGTTTTACCTGCTTTTTCAAGTTCGGCTTTCAGCGCAGCAATAAATCCTTCGGTTGCTTTGTCCAGGGATTCATGCTCCATCAGTTGGCAAATACCGACTGTAAAGTCGGCGCCGTTGCCGCCGCAGGATGTCAGAGAGAAACAAGCGGTGATGCAAAGGGCAATCACCAATACGAGAGATACGATCTTTTTCATAAAAAATACTCCTTTAAGATAATCTATAATTTACACGAGAGTTTCGTGAAAACTATCCAATAAAAAAGTCCCTGTTGAAATCAACAGGGACGAATAAATCGCGGTACCACTCTGCTTTCGTATGAGCCTCACGGCCCAAACCTTTATAGGCTTAAAAGTCTTAACGATATAACGGTCGCACCCGTTGTGTCTACTGCAATGTTCAACACACAACTTGCAGAATGAACTTCATAAGAATAATACCGTTGTCTTGCACCAACCGACAATTCTCTGAGGCTTTTTCCTTACTACTCTTTCTGCTCAAACGCCTTTTTTATATTATTCATATTCTATCAACATTTTAACTATCTGTCAAGAAATTTCTTTAATGAATTAAAGGAAATCGCGGATGTCGATGGCGAGGCGCTCTTCCAAACTGATTAATCGCTTTGTGATGTCTTTGGAAATCTCATCTGCGGCTGCATATTGGTTTAGATAGCGGCTAAGGGATTTAACACCCATGTTACATCCATCCGTAATAAGGTCGGCAATAGTATGATCGGATTCATTAACAATTAATTTAATGTTGGTTTTCATCCAGGACATTCCTTGTGCCATGGGGCTGGGATCTTTTCCGTCATCGTGGTATTGATCTAATAGTTTTTGCAATTCATGATCAAGTTTTTGATGTTCTTCTTTGCAATCGTTTAAATATCTCTTTAATTGATCAGAATAAACATAGTCCAATACATCATCAATGGCTGAAACACCCATTTTGATACCTGCATCACATTCTCTTAAAAGTCGTATAGTATCTTGTTCAATCATTTTTAAACTCCTTTCTTTCATTATAAAGTATACCCCAAAAAACAAAAAGGATCGCAAAAGCGATCCTTTTTATTAATAATCATTTATAATACTTAAAAGATAGTCCAGTGATTTTTGGCGTTGTGCTTCTAAAATCTCAGTCACCGGTGCATAATCAATTTCTTTTGTGGAATCAGGTTGATCAATATAGCGGTTGTTTAAGCCAAAAAGTGATAATACATCAATAATTCGCGAATTGATTTTTGACGGTTCAGGGCGCAACTCAGCGTAAAACGTTTTTTGAAAATTGATCGAAAATGCCATTCCATGAAAAGAATTGGTAACAACACAATCTGCAAAATAAAAATACTGCACCCAGTCTTCGGGTGAAACATTACCAAGATATTTTGCATTTTTAAAAGCGGATTTTTGCCAGAACGCTTTGGTGGGCAAGAGGACAATAACATCCAAATCGCGCTCTTTGACAAGAGTATTGACAAAATCAATAATACTTTTAGTGACATCAAATGCATAAACCAGCACATATGGTTTTTTGTGCTTGGGTTTGTCAAATAAGGATGCCCATTCTTCTTTTGAAAGCAGAAGCGTGGGATCCAGGGTGACAGGGACATCGCGGTCCAACAGTTTTTTCAAAATGTCACTTCCGGTTTTTTCGCGAACGGACATTTTATTAAAGTCTGAAAGTAGTTTATGATATTGATTTATGTATTCGGCGGGAATTTCGTTGAAACCAAAACTTGCGGAATAAGAATTCCGCTGGCTTTTATCAGCGAAATCCAAAAAGTATGCATCATTAAAGTCGTTACAAACATAATTCCACACTTGATCGCTTCCGGAAATATAGAAATCTCCTTGACCAATTTCTCCTTCCGGGAAATAACGATCTCTGAATCGGTTGAATCGTTGCTGCTTTTTTAATGCCGGAAAATAACACAAAGTTTTAATAATAAACTCTTTTAATTTTTTCTTGCTGGTCGGCATCGGGGGGCGGATAGAGTGCCATTGTGCTATTTTTGCATTTTCATGCCTAATGAAAAAAGGTTCGCAGTACCGGCTCAGTACGGTTTTTAATGCATAAGATTGCAATACTGCGCCATAATTATTCGACTTGTGAAACGTTATGATCCCGCAGGATTTATTATGTTTCATTGCTTTACTCACTTTCTTTTTGTGATCATTTGAATTTTATCATAATATATTAAATAAGTCAACTTTTGAAAAGCGGCATCCAAAAAGGATGCCGCTTTTTCTGGTGGAGTCGACGATGTTAAAGACGAACTATTTATCTCTTTGAGAGAAACCTTTTTTGAGGTGTTTTTGTAGTTGAATGTGATGATGAAGTGGTCATCGTACAGATAGATGGAGTTTACGAAGCTATCTATGAGCTTTTGCTTGTCAGACTGTACCGACATATCAAGCTTGCGGTAATTGTACAGTGCGAATAAAAGCTGTTCCTTTGGTATGATAGGATTTCGAATCTGATATTGAATAATATCTGTCTCAATGCTCTTTTTCTGCGCTTCCAGATCGTCAAGAAGTTTTTTCGTTGTTGCCGAGAAGATGCCTTGTGCCATTGCTTCGGCAAGATTATTGAGCTTTTTCTCGACTTCCTCAAGCTGCGTTTTCAGCAGTATGGACTCGGCACTTTCAAGATCCTGAAAACGGTAGACGCGTTCTGCGAGTTCTTCGATTACCGAATCGTCAGTGATCAGTTCAAGAATGGTATCTATGACGAGTTTTTCGAGCCATTCCTTACGGACGGTTTTCTTATTGCACTTCTTTTTCTTCGCCTGATTGCACTTGTAATAGCGGTACTTTGCTTCGGTATGGCTTGTACCGATCTCACCGGTCATCATAGCGCCGCATTTACCGCAGAAGAGGTGAGTGGTCAACAGATAATCATCTTCGCTCCTGTGCATCGCAGGAGCTTTCTTGTTGCGTTTCATACGGCTTTGTACAGCGTTGAACAGGCCTTCATCAATGATTGCAGGAAAAGCATTTGGGACAACGATATCGCCGAACTTGTATTCACCGATATATTTACGGTTGGTTAGAATTCGGAAGATAGCATTATAGTTCATAAAGTTGCCTTGGTTTTTGACACCTCTGCTTTTCATCAGCTCAACAATTTCGCTGACCTTTTTGCCATCATTATAGAGTGTGAATATGTCTTTGATAATCGGAGCATTGTTCTCATCGATCTGAAAATGCTTTTCGTCATCAATATAGTATCCAATGGGGGCACGAACACCGTTGCTCCGGAGTTTCAAAGCATTCTCGGTCATGCCGCGTTTGATCTTTTCAGCAAGCTCTACGGAGTAGTATTCGGCAAAGCCTTCCAATATTGCTTCAAGCAGAATGCCGTCTGCACCGTCGGAAATGTTTTAGGTGGCAGACATTACTTTAACATTGTTTTTCTTCAGCGTAGCTTTATAAAAAGCGGAGTCGTAACGATTACGGGCAAAACGGTCAAGTTTCCATACAATAACAATATCAAATAAACCCTTGCTGCTGTCTTTTATCATTTTCTGAAACTCGGGTCTGTTATCTGTCTTGGCTGATAATGCGCGGTCAATATATGTACCGATTATCTCAATGCCGTTCTTCTCCGCAAAGGCCTTGTTCTCACGAAGCTGACCTTCGATAGATTCTTCACGCTGATTGTCTGATGAATATCGAGCGTAAATTACGGCTTTCATTTTTCCTTCTCCTTTGTGT
>JAZNGR010000036.1:0-9544 GCA_045576575.1 Eubacteriales bacterium | reverse complement strand
CCCTTGCGGGGCAACCGGCGGCCATCGGGCAGTCCGGTTCGAGCCCTCCGAGCAATACCGCAAAATAAAAAATCTCATTCCATTCGGAATGAGATTTTTTATGGTGGGGGTTAACGGGCTCGAACCGCTGACCCTCTGCTTGTAAGGCAGATGCTCTCCCAGCTGAGCTAAACTCCCAAATATGGTGACCCGAACGGGAATCGAACCCGTGATACCGCCGTGAAAGGGCGGTGTCTTAACCGCTTGACCATCGGGCCATAGGATGGTGGCGGTAATTGGATTCGAACCAATGACACTGCGGGTATGAACCGCATGCTCTAGCCAACTGAGCTATACCGCCATCGCAGCGAGTTATATCTTACACTAAAAAGCAACTTTTGTCAACCATATTTTTTAAAAAAATTGATTTTTTTTTATAATTTGTGAAACCTAATAAAAAGAAAGGCAGGGAATGGGCATATGAACGATAAAAAGACACATTCGGAAGAGGTGTTAGAGGATCTTTTGGAATTAGGTTCTGCAGAAACTGACTCTGATATACAGGTATTAACTGTCATAGGACAGATTGAAGGGCATTTTCTTGCCCCTGAGCAGAATAAAACAACTAAATATGAGCATCTTCTGCCGATTTTAGTGTCGATGGAAGAAAGCAAGAATGTAAAAGGAGTTTTGATCTTGCTCAATACCATGGGTGGAGATGTTGAAGCGGGGCTTGCGATTGCGGAGTTGATTGCGTCCATGAATACTCCGACCGTTTCTTTGGTTTTGGGCGGCGGTCATTCTATCGGTGTTCCCCTTTCCTGCGCGGCAAAGCGTTCCTTTATTGTTCCCACCGCCACCATGACCCTACATCCGGTGCGCGCCACCGGTACCATTATCGGAGTCCCCCAAAGCCTTCGGAATTTAGAAGAAATGCAAAACCGCATCTGCGATTTTATTGTTAAAAACTCTCGCATTTCCTTTGAACGCTTAAAAAGCCTAATGACTGATGTGGGGAATATGGTTAATGATGTGGGTACGATCTTGGGCGGAGAGCAAGCGGTAGAAGAGGGGTTGATTGATGGGGTTGGAGGTTTGAAGGAGGCACTTGCTGCATTAAAAGAAATGATTGAAAAACAAGTGGAAACCGAGTATAATAAAAACCATGAACATGATCGTAAGAGCTGAACAATCAGATATCGAAACCTTAGCCGCTCTTTTTGCGGAAGGCTTTATGCGGGATCCTCTTTACTGCCATTATATTCCTTATGAGCAGGACCGTTTGGGGATCCTTTTGCAGATCTTTCGTAAATACCTGACCGACTATTGGGAGAAACTGACCGTTTTTGTTACCATAGACCGCTCCGCGGCGCTTTGTATTTGCCCCTGGGATGCAGAAGCGACAGAACGGTTGGTGCTGCCTGTTGCCGCTGCAAAGGTTTATGAACAGATCGACCATAGCCTTGCCCCGCAGTTTTATGAAAATTATTTGATTTTGGATCTTTTGGCGGTTCGCCCGGAAAAGCGGGGACAGGGTTTGGCAAAAAAATTGGTTCAGGCTTTTATCAATACCGTAAAGACTACCGGTCAGATCGGCGTTGTTGAAATCTATGAGCCTGCCAATCTGGAATTTTATCAAAAATTGGGTTTCCGCTTGGCGCATATTCAGCCGGTGGGTGAGACCCTTTCTGCTTATTTATTGGAGTTTCAAGAAGAATGACGATTGCATCCTTGAAAAATTTAATCGTGGAGTTCGGCGACCGTCGGGTGATTGATGAGGTCAGCGTTCTTTGTGAAGAGGGCGCAGTCATTGGCTTGATTGGTGGCAACGGCGCTGGAAAATCAACGCTCTTAAATGTGTTGGCAGGCTCTCTGCAGGAAACTGCAGGCGAGCGTTTTCTGCATCCAAAGACCCGTATTGGTTATTTGCTGCAAAACAGTGGTCTTTCCGGCGGGCGCACCATTATGGAAGAGCTTCGCAGTGTGGTGCAAGAGGGGCTTTTAGCCATTGACCGCCTTCCTGAGACGACCGATCCAAAGGAATATGCCCGCTTGCAAGCAATTATCGACGCCACCGATGCCTATCAAATTGATGTAAGGATCAAGACTGTTCTCAACGGTATGGGCTTTGGGAATTATGATTTGGCATTGGATGTTTCGGATCTCTCCGGCGGAGAACAGACTCGTCTTGCTCTATGCAAATTATTGATCGAGCAACCGAATCTCTTGCTGTTGGATGAGCCGACCAACCATTTGGATTTTAAGACTCTTTGCTGGCTGGAGGACTACATAAAAGCCTATAAGGGCTCTGTGATCGTGGTGTCCCATGACCGCTTTTTTTTGGATCGGTGCGTCACCGAGATCTGGGATATGGAAGAGGGGCGGATTCGCTGTTATAAGGGGAATTATACTGCTTTTAAAGAACAGAAAGAACTGTACCTCAAAGAACAAGAGCGTTTGTTTGAACAGCAGGAAAAAGAGGTGGCAAAACTCACAGATTATATTGATCGTAATTTGGTGCGTGCCTCCACCTCTGCAATGGCAAAAAGCCGCCGTAAGCAGTTGGAAAAGATGGAACTGATCGAGAAGCCGCATTCGGATGAACGGCGCTTAAAACTTAAATTTTCCGTGGATCTTGCAGGTGGGAATGATGTGCTCCAATGTCGGGATCTCACCGTTTCGGTGGGGGAGGATCATCGCCTTTTCAGCGGTCTTAGTTTTCGTATGCAAAAAGGCGAAAAGATTGCCATTGTCGGCGATAACGGCACCGGAAAGACCACTCTGCTTTCGGTCTTGATGGGGGAACTTGCCCCTGTCTGCGGAAACATCCGCTGGGGTGCTAATATTCAGCGCGCTATTTTTCGTCAGGCAACGCAGTTTATCAACGACGATAATACGGTTTTGCAGGAATTATCGGATCTTTATCCCCAAATGAATTATCAGCAGTTACGCTCCCTTTTGGCGCAGGTCTCCTTTTTGGGAGAAGAGGTAGATTTAAAAGTTGGAACCCTCTCGGGCGGTGAACGAGCAAGATTTCAATTTGCGGCGCTGATGCCTCAGCGATGTAATACCTTGCTCTTTGATGAGCCGACCAACCATTTGGATCTTCCTGCGCGAGAAGAGGTGGAGCGAAGCCTTGCTGATTTCAGCGGCAATCTTTTGGTGGTCTCCCATGATCGCTATTTTCTCTCCCATGTTCCTACTAGAATTTTAAAACTGACATCTAATGGCTTAGTGGAACTGAAAAGTTTAGAAGAATATTGGGCAGAGGAGCCCCAAGAGGAAAAGGCTCCCGTTAAAGAGAAAAAAACCCCGCCTTCTAATTATAAGAGTAAAGAAATGCGAGCAAAAGAGGCGGCAAGGCGCCAAGAACTTTCTCATATCGAGCGCCAATTGGAAGAAACAGAATATGCCCTTGAAGAGCAAAATAAGCGCTTGGAAGAAGCAGGGACTGACTACAAAGTTTTGGAGGAATGTTGCGCCGAATTAGATCGTCTACGGGCTTTGCAAGAGGAACTGACCGAGCAGTGGTTGCTCTTAAATGAAGAATAAAAAAGAACCCATTTCGATCGAAATGGGTTCTTTTTATGAAAATGTTAGTCTTCGGGAAATTCGCGGGCGGTTCTTGCGATAATATCGGCAACAACATCCAAACCGATGGAACTATCAATGCAGAGATGGTAATGCTCTGATTTGCCCCAAGGGCGATGGGTGAAATAATCGTAATAAGCCTTGCGCTTCTTATCGCATTTTTTTACATATTTAATGTAATCCAGCGGCTTTTTAGACGTGATCTTATAAACATCTCTCGCTCTTGCGGTGCGCTGGGAGATGGGGGCATGGATAAAGACCTTCAATACGCGATGTTCTTCTTCCAAGATGCTGTCGGCACAGCGTCCCACGATTACACAAGGTCCTTTTTCCGCCAATTCACGGATCACTGCAGACTGAGCATAAAAGACCTGATCCTGCAAAGGATATTCAATAGCAGAGCCCGAAAGAGAATAAAGCAGGCTGGCGGGTTTGTTCTGCTGCATTTGCTCCACAACCGTTGCGTGAAAACCGCTTTTCTCTGCAGTGATTTTAACCAATTCTTTATCATAAAGGGGAATGTTTAAAAGGGTGGCGACCTTTTCGCCGATGATCCGACCACCGGAGCCGAAGGAACGGCCAATGGTGATGATGGGTAATGCCATAGTCGTAAACTCCTTTGTTTAGTCTAATTTTATTATATAGGAAAAGGAAGGAATTGTAAATAAAAAAATGAACCATTTTTAAAATGGCTCATTTTTTGATCCTTCCAATCAAGCCAAACAGGAAGAAAACGGCGATATTGACCGCGACGATGGTGGATCCCACCGGCGGACCGAAGATGGAAAGGATGATTCCAAATGCTGCAGAAAAGACAGAGATTACAGCAGAACAAAGAACGACTGCTTTGAAGTTTTTAAAGATCCGCATGGCGGAAAGAGCAGGGAAGATCACCAGAGCCGAGATCAGCAGGGAGCCAACCAGATTCATAGCGACCACGATCACAATGGCAGTAATTACCGCAATCAGTAGGTTATAGAGATTGGTTCGTATCCCGGTGGCAGCGGCAAAATCCTCATCGAAGGTGACCGAAAAGATTTGTCGATAAAAAAGGATAAACAGCAGGATCACAATGACCGACATAATGCCGCAAATCCATACATCCTCGGTGCCTAAAGTTAGGATGGAAGTGGAGCCAAAGAGGGTAGAACAAACATCTCCGGAGATGTTTGCCGATTCGGAAAAGATGTTCATTAAAAGATACCCAAGCGCCAATGCGCCCACCGAGAGCATGGCCAAAGAGGCATCTCCTTTGATGCGGGTCTTTTTTCCGCTTCGCAAGAGAAGAATAGCGGTAATCATGGTGATGGGCAGGATCAGCAGCATTTCATTGGTCAGTTTTAATACAGTTGCGATGGCCAATGCGCCAAAGGCAACATGGGAAAGACCGTCTCCGATAAATGAAAAGCGTTTTAATACCAACGTGACCCCTAATAGGGAAGAGCAAAGAGCGATCAATACGCCCACAATCAGTGCATACTGCACAAAGGGGTAGGAGAAGTAATGAAAAAACTGGTTCATTCCTCGGCACCTCCTTGTTTGGCATAAGCACTTCCCACAGAGGTTTTCAGGTATTCCTCGGTGGTACCGAAGAAATGAGGCTCCTGCCCGATGTGCAGAATATGATCGGCATAGTGCACTGCCGCGCCGATGTCGTGAGAAACCATAATAATGGTAATGCCTTCTTGGTTCAGCTGCGCAATCAATTCATACATTTCGCGGGTAACCTTGGGATCCAGCCCCGATACCGGCTCATCCAGCAGCAGAAGATCTTGGGTGGCGCATAAAGCTCTTGCCAGTAAAACACGCTGTTGTTGCCCGCCTGAAAGCTCACGGTAGCATCGTTTGGCAAGATGGGAAATGCCCATTTTTCCCATGTTTTCTTTGGCTATTTCTTTTTGTACTTTGGTATAAAACGGCGTGTATCCATTTAAAGTTCCGGAGAGAACAATTTCCTGCACCGAGGCGGGAAAGTCCCGTTGGATTACCGTTTGCTGAGGCAAATAGCCAATTCTTTTTTGAGTTAGTCCATCACCAAAGGTGATGGAGCCTCCCAAAGGCTTGTTCAGATGCAGCAGAGTTTTAATCAGGGTGCTTTTCCCGGATCCGTTTTCGCCTACAATGCAGAGATAATCTCCCTTGTGGACAGAAAACTCAATTCGTTCTGCTACGATTCTCCCCTCATAGCCGAGGGCTAAGTTTTGGCAGGTTAGTTGCGCCATAAAATGTCCTTTCAGTTGAGTGCAGTTTGCAGCACATGGAGGTTTTGTTCCATAATACCAAGATAGGTCATGCCACTGTTGATTCGCTGCTTTCCGTTTCCTTGGATAGAATCCAGAATCAGAATCTGCTGATTTTTAGTTTGGGTATTGTCGATGACTGTTTGGGCGATCACCTGATCGCCGGTTTCAATAACCAATATTGCAGGCAAAGCCAATTCATCTGCTTTTTTTGCTAAAAAAGCAATGGTGGAAAATCCGGCCTCGACCTCTGCGGAGCAGCCTTCAAACGCGGCGTGATAGATGAGCCCGTAATCTTCCGTCAGATAGCGAAAAGGGAACCGATCGGCAAAAAGCAGGGTCTTTCGTGCAGCGGTATCCACGCATTGCTGATAGCGGTCATCCAATTCTTGCAGTTCTTGAATATAACGTTGTGCGTTGGCAAGATACTGCTCCGCGTTGGCGGGATCCATTTCCGTCATGGTTTGGGCAATGGTATCTACTGCTTTTATGGCATATTTGATGGAAAGCCATACATGCTCTTCGTCTTCGTGGTCATGCTCTTCTGTGCCTTCCGAGTGCTCGTGATCCAAACGGTCGGCAAGGTCTAAAAGCGCCAATGTTTTGCGGTTTGGATTGCGCGGATTTTTTAAGGCCTCTTCTACCCACGTGTCGGAAGTGCCGCCAATATAAACCAAAAGATCGCAATCAGAGATGGCGGCAAGGTCTGCTACCGTTGCTTGATAACTGTGAAGATCTGCGCTGTTGCTTCCCAATAAAGATACCGTTGCATGATGGGTGCCGTTAAGTATTTGGCTCACCCAATCATAAGCAGAAAATCCGGTACAAAGGATTTGTAATTCCGAAGAGGACGTAGGTGTAACGCATCCCGAAAAAGTCAATAATAAAGCGAAGATCAGCAAAATACTGAGAAACTTCTTTTTCATAATGTTCCTTTCTTATTTACAGGAGCCGCAACGTCCGAATAAGACCGTCTGTTGCTGATCTACCGAAAAGTTGTTGCTTTCCCAAACCTCACGTAACAATTGCGCCGAGGCGGTTTCTTTCATATGAAATAGTTTTCCGCAACCGGTGCATTTTAAGTGCAGATGATTGTGCGCGCAAGCCGTGATTTGATAATAAGAGCGGCGGGAGCCGTCCTTTTCAAAACGTTTGATCTTTTTTTCCTGCTCCAAGCGGGGGATCAGGCGGTAAAGAGTGCTTTTTCCGGGCGCCTCTTGGCCGTATTGGGCAGTGAGACCTTCGGCCAGCTCTTCGATTGTATAGCTATTCTCCGGATGGGCCGTAAAATAGTCCATTAACTGCCGTAAAGGGCGGGTTTGATAGTTCGCCATGATTGAACCTCCATCAAATTGAGAATGATTCTCAATTTAGTATAATAATATAGAACCGTTTTGTCAAGAAAAAAAGAAACCGCATCAAAATGCGGTTTCTTTTATATGGTGGAGATAGTAGGACTCGAACCTACGACCCCTTCGATGTGAACGAAGTGCTCTAACCAACTGTGCTATACCTCCGTTGTGTGTTATGTATTATACATCTTAATTTGGCGGTTGTCAATGAGAAAAAAACTTTTTGTATATTTTTTCCTTTTTCGCTCTACCCTAAAGAAGGAGGATGTGATGATATGAATGTTCGTAATGTGATTAAGCAAGAGGGAATCTGCATAGGTGTTACCGCAAAGGAACGAAAGCAAGTGGTGGAAATCTTGGCGGCACTTCAGCAAAAATGCGGAGCAACAAGTGATTATCGCAGCTTGATGAATGCAGTATTGGAGCGGGAAAAGATCTTGACCTCTGCCATCGGTGCCGGAGTATCAATTGCGGAAGTTCAGCATGAGAGCGTGCAACGCGTTTCCCTAACAGCCGTTACCCTGAAGCGCGGAATTCATTATGAATCACCCGATGGCGCTCTGGTTCGCCTTTCTTTTTTGGTTGCGTTGCCGCAGGGGGAAAAAAGTGATTTGGCATCTCACCTTTCGGTAATATTGATGAACGAGGATCTCCGAGACCGGTTGATGGGGGCAGTGGACGAAGAGACGTTTCTTTCATTTTTGAATGACACCGCCGAAGGGAGCGGTTCTGCCACCCAAGAACTTCCGCTTATTCTTGCGGTGATTGACGGAAAGCATGATGATTCTGCCAAAGCGGCGGCGGTTTTACAGCAAACGGCGGGGAAGTGGGGGTATCTGCTTCGGGTTGAGTTTGATGAAAAAGAAAAAGGGGAAGAACTATTTACCGAAGAAGAATTACGAGAGGCAAGCGGAGTTTTACTGATGAGTGGCATGCGTCCTGATCTTTTCGACGGCAAACCGCTTTTGCGTGCAGGGGTGTCCGATGGAATCTATCGGCCGGAACATTTATTGAAGCATGTATCGGAAGCACCGATTTATCATCAACCTGTTGCAAAAAAACGTGTGGGACTATGGCGCAGAATTTGTAATTTGCGGCAAAAAAAGAACTAAATATGTAGTCACATAAAGGTAAAAAAGTAGCACATTTTTTGCCCTAATGGAAAAAATTTAACACAAAGTTGCAAGATTTTAGGAAATTTTTTAATTTTATGTTGCAATTGGGGAACAAAATGTGATATTATAAACAAAAAGTATCATTGTTTGTATGAGGTGTTGTATGCAAAAGTATCTGCAGCGCGAAGAAAATATTCAGTTTGAGCCTGATTATTTTTCGGACATTCGCTTGAGTTTTTGCTGTTGCCATCGCTATAATCCGTCGGAAAGCTTTGGTCCGATTACGCCAAGTCGCTATGTGATCAATGTGGTGGAGGCGGGCAGAGGTTCTTTGGATATCGGCAACCGTCGGTTTAGTGTGGTTGCGGGGCAGGCGTTTGTCTTGTTTCCCGGCGCCACAGTCAGTTGGAAAGCGGATGGTATTGAGCCATGGAACTATATCGGCGTGGAACTGACCGGTGATGGAGCCGGGCAATTCATTGAAAGTATGGGTCTATCGGTTCAAAAGCCGGTGATTGATTTCGCCTCTCCCCATAAAGCGATGGATACCGCATATGATCTTTTTGTGGAATGTGGGAAAAAGTATAAAAACCGCTTTGCCATATCTGCATGCTTTGCGGGGCTTTTGGAATGTATTGAAGAAACGATGGTGGTGCGGAAAGTACCTGCGAAAAACTTCTATATGACCCGCGCGGTAGAATACATAAAAGAAAACTATAATACCAATCTCAGCGTAGAAAGCATTGCTAATATGCTGGGGATCGAGCGTAGTTATCTTTCTCGCCTTTTTAAGACCTATAAAAATAAAAGTACTCAGAATTATATCATTGACTATCGGATCGGCAGGGCAAAGAAGATGTTTGAGGAAGAAGATCTCAACGTTTCCCAGGTCTGTACTGCGGTGGGGTATACTAATGTATACTGCTTTTCTCGTATTTTTAAAAGTCGTGTAGGCATGAGTCCCAAGGAATATCGGGAAAAATGCAAGCGCGATAATTTCAACGCATAAAATAAAGGACTGCAATTGCAGTCCTTTTATTTTGCTGCGCAAAAAGTTCGCATCCGTGGAAACAGCCAAATAAAAACGGACCGCGAATGCGGTCCGTTGTAAGTGAATGGCAGGATACTCTGCGCCGCTTGATTTTTCGACCGCCCTCGGCGGTGTGCGAAAAAGTCTGCGCTGCTCGAGACACGGCAGTCCGCCCGCTTTTGCGCGCGGCTGCCTCAACGAACATTTTGCTGCGCAAAAAGTTCGCATCCGTGGAAA
>JAZNGR010000035.1:0-2091 GCA_045576575.1 Eubacteriales bacterium | reverse complement strand
TTGATGGACATCAATGTGGTGTTGGGTACATCGACGGCCATCGATGTGGTGTTGGGTACATTGATGGTCATCGATGTGGTTTTAAGGTACATTGATGGTCATCAATGTGGTTTTAAGGTACATTGATGGTCATCAATGTGGTTTTAAAGATCTTCTTCTTTGAGCCAATCGGAATGTTCAACCAAATAGGAATAATCCAAATACATTTTGGTTTCTTTTAAAGCATTTGCATCCGCGTTTTTCATCTCTCGAATATATGCTCTCGGATAAATCCCGCCTTCATTAATGACTTTTGCTCTTTTACACTCAAAAATAGTATCGCGCACCGTTTGAAAATCTGCCCACGGTGCCAGCCCTAATTGCTCATAGTTAACCCTCCCTGCGGGAAAGGAATCAATGATCACATACTTTTCATCCTCCGGCAAGCAATTGGCACCAATGTATTTCTCCATATACTCTAACTCTACAGTAGCCATAACAAAAGTACACATAAAATCGCGCAGTTTCTTCGGCGCACGATATAATTCATAACGCATAACAAATCTCCTCCTATACACTTTCATTATAACATTATTTTTTGAAATATCAAGTACTCGAAGTATTCTCAAATACAGGATGCCTATACTTATATCAGCTAAATGAAGTATGGAGGTCTTGATATGAGATTGAACGAAGCTGTTTCCAAGCGAATCAAAGAACTTTGCGACGAACGAAATATGACACAATACCAGCTCTTCAAAGCAAGCGGTGTTCCTCAATCGACGATCAGCACTATTATGAAATGTACCTTCCCCAGCATGAAACTCCATATTCTTTATGGAATTTGCGAGGGATTTGAAATCAGTTTGGAAGACTTTTTCCGTTCTCCTTTATTTGACCGCGAGAATATCATTGAAGACTAAACATAAAAAAGAGGCACATATGTGCCTCTTTTTTGTTTGATGCTTATTTAAAAAGTTTTCCTAACTTCTCCATAAAGCCCTCTTTCTTCTCAAAGTTTTTATCGGTAAAGGTTTTTGCCAATTCTTTGAGGAGGTCTTTTTGTTTTTTGGAAAGATTGCGGGGGATTTCCACCTCTACGGTGACATAGAGATCGCCCTTTGTTTTACTATTAATACGGGTAATGCCCTTACCGCGGAAGCGGAAAGTACTGCCGGTCTGGGTGCCTTCAGGCAGATCATATTCCACCTTGCCCTCCAGGGTAGGAACCTGAAGTTTGGCACCCAACGAAGCGTCGGTAACGCTAATGGGAATCTTGCAATAAAGATCGGTACCACGCCGCTCAAACAAAGGATGGGCGCGCACTTTCACGCCGATGTAGACATCGCCATCGGGACCGCCGCCGGTACCGGCATGAGCCTGATTGCGCATGGTGAGAGTTTGACCGTCATCAATACCCGCAGGGATGGTAACCTTAATCTTTTTATCTTCGGTAATGATCCCGCCCTGACAATGGGGGCAGGGGGTTTTGATCCGCTTGCCTCTACCACCGCAGGAGGGGCAGGTGCTCTGAGATTGGATATTCCCCAAAATCGTACGCTGAACAGAGGTGACCACACCGCTGCCATGGCATTGACCGCAGGTTTCCATCTCTTTTCCGTCCTTCGCGCCGGTACCGTTACAAGATTTACAACTCTTACGACGGCGCAAGGAAATCTCCTTTTCACAACCGAAAGCGGCCTCTTCAAAGGAAATGCTGACAAAGGTTTCAATATCTTCGCCCTTACGGGGACCGCCGGAACGGCGCCCGCCGCCACCAAAGCCGCCGAAGAAGGAACTGAAGACATCGCCGAAATCGCCCATGCCGCCAAATCCGCCGAAACCACCAAAGCCACCGGCACCGCCGCCGGCGCCATAGTTGGGATCTACCCCCGCATGACCAAACTGATCGTAGCGGGATTTTTTCTCGGGATCAGACAAGATGCCATAGGCTTCATTGACCTCTTTGAATTTTTCTTCTGCGGTCTTATCGTCGGGATTCAGGTCGGGATGGTATTTCTTTGCCAACTTCCGATAGGATTTTTTGATCTCATCCTCGGAAGCGCTCTTATTCAGCCCTAAGACCTCATAATAATCGCGTTTTTCTGCCAT
>JAZNGR010000034.1:0-4630 GCA_045576575.1 Eubacteriales bacterium | reverse complement strand
GTTGTAAGTGTCGGTGCATTATTTATAGCACAAACAATTAACATTGTAAAAGAAATAATTATTGCAACAACGAAGAATGTTGAAAATACTGTTTTTTGTCTTTTAATTCTTGAATTATATTCTTTCCGTGCTTTTTGTTTTAGTTTTCGAAGTTGAGACATCAAATTCACCGCCTTGGGTGTATTATAGCATAAAAGTGGTGGAGGTGCAAGAGTTAGTGATATTCTGTGCTTCGCACAGAGTGATATTTTCACTTCGTGAAAGTGATATTGAAACCTTGCGGTTTCAGTGATATTATATTCGTCACCAAAACTCGCGAAGCGAATATCACTTGCGAAGCAAATATAACTGAGCGTAGCTCAATATAACTCGCCGCAAGGCGAATATAACTGAAAAAACTCGTGTTCTTTCGAACAAGAGTTTTTCTGGAGCTTGAGATGGGACTTGAACCCACGACCTACTGATTACGAATCAGTTGCGCTACCAACTGCGCCACTCAAGCATAGGATCTGCGGTATAAAACCGCAGATTTTTTATTTCATTATAAAGCTGATGAGATCGGCAGAATAGTCTTATTTGGTCTCAATCAGACTGGCGGATTCACGACTCAGATTAAAGGCGAAATTCATATCCAGATGGATCCGCTCGGAATCGGGAATCCCTTCATCCTGCTCTTCGTCATAGCGCAGCCGCAGATAGATCTTATCGTTTTCCAGATCATACATTCCTTGATTACGGACAGTAAAATCAATATTGACTTCATCGCGGGTAAAGCCATCGGAGGGCTCGTAATCCGGCTGAAAATACTTCGCCATAGTTGCAACAAGTCGATCACTTTTTTCGCCGATGGACTCCAGCTTCAAGGTAGAAGCGGGCGGGATCAGGCGAAGAGGCTTAAAGAGCATTCTGCGAGTAAGAACGGGGATGATCACCTTCATTCCAACCAACTCTTCCCCATCTTTGGCGCCGATGGTAATGGCGCAAGAATCATTCTCAAGCACCGATTCAATGATGGAAAACCGCAGCTCGCCATCATATTCTTCATCAATAATCGAAACACATTGTTTCATTTATGAATCAGCCTTTCCTTAACAGTTTTGTAACTTCTTCGTAGAAAGAATCAATATCCTTAAAATCACGATGAACCGATGCGTAGCGAACATAGGACACCTTGTCCAACTCACGAAGGGCATCCATCACCAATTCACCGATATACTTGGTGGTGATCTCTTTCTCCAAGGAGTTATAGAGAACCGACTCCACATCGGATACGATCTTTTCCATATCGGCCATACTGACCGGGCGCTTTTCACACGCACGCAACAAGCCCTTCATGATTTTATCTTTAGAAAAGGGCTCACGGGTCATATCTTTTTTAATTACGACCAGAGGGATGGTTTCAATAGCTTCAAAGGTTGTAAACCGTTTACCACAATGAATACACTCACGCCGACGGCGGATCTTTTCTTCATCATCAGTTGGTCTGGAATCCACTACCTTACTCTCGGGACGGGCGCAAAAGGGACATTTCATCAGGTAGACACCACCTTTCAGAATTTTCGCAACCATGCGACCAAAATCAATAATTATTATAAAGGATATTCCTTTATTTTGCAAGCATAAATTTATGTTCAAGGAAAGATTTTGAATGGCAAATCTCTTCAGGGTTTTGAAAATTTTTGCGATAAACCTCAATTAATGCGGGACCATCATATCTGTTTTGTCGAAATAACGCAGCGATGCGGTCATAATCAATACTCCCGCAGCCCGGAAGAAGGCAAACATGCTCTGCATCACAGTCGTTCACATGAAAGTTTACAACCGCATCCCCCATAGCTTCTAAAAGTGCATAGGGATCCTGCCCGCCCTTGACCGCCTGCTTAATATCATAGGTAAAACGAATATTCGGCACTCGTTGACGCAAGCGCGCAACAAACTTCGGATGCGCAACGCTGCTGTAATACACATTTTCCAAGGCAAATGTGACCCCTGTTTCCTCTTGCAATTGCAAAAGCGGGGACAAGCAATCCACATACTGCTCAAAATCATCCAAGCCCAAACCACGATCGCCGTGAATGTTCACAACCGAAGCCCCCAACACTTTGGCGGCATGGGCATAACGCCTGTAAAAATCCATCGCATCCTGCACTCGTTTGGGATAAGGTGAGAAGAACAGATAGTTTTCCATAAAACTGGTAAATGGATGGATCGAATGAACTTGCAAACCATACCGATCACAATCGGCTTTCAATCCCCGGATGTAACCCTCTTCCATCTCACTGACCGTGTTCAGAAAGATTTCACACACATTCATATTTAGTTTGGCTGTCTCCGGAATGGAATCTTCCGGTGACAAGGGATAAAAACACGCCAAGGACATTCCGATTTCCATCATCAATCCTCCAAAAAGACGTTATTTTCGATCTGCCAAGATCTTTTCAACGCTTGCGATACGCACACAAACAGTAAAGCGCTCTACCGCCAATTTCAACTCATCAATCGGCGGGAATGAAGGTGCAATACGAATATTTCGATCCTCGGGATCCAAGCCATAGGGGAAGGTTGCACCCACCTGGGTCAGGGCAACACCCGCCTCGGTACAAAGTTCAAAAATACGCTTGGCGCAACCGGGCATGGCATCGAAGCTGATGAAATAGCCGCCCAGGGGCTTGCTCCATTGGGCAATCTCACAACCGCCCAGATCCCGCTCCAGAATAGAAAGGACCGCCTCGAACTTGGGGCGCAGGATAGAAGCATGCTTTTTCATCTGCTCTAAAATCGCCGCCTTGTCTTTAAACATTCTCGCATGGCGCAGTTGATTCAGTTTATCGGGTCCAATGCTTTGAGCATTCATCTGCTTTTTAGCAAATTCGATATTCTTTTTACCCGAAGCCATGGCGGCAACACCGCTCCCCGGGAAAGAGATCTTAGAGGTAGAAGTAAAAGTATAGACCATATCGGGATTACCGGCCTTTTCACATTCCTCCAGAATATTCAAAAGCGCAGGGTGCTCCTCATAAAGGTCATGCACCGCATAGGCATTATCCCAGAAGATACGAAAATCAGCGGCTTTCGGCTTTAAATTCGCAAAGCGACGAACCACTTCATCGGAATAGACAACACCGGTAGGATTGGAATATTTCGGCACACTCCATACGCCCTTAACAGAAGCATCCTCAGAAACCAGTTTTTCAATAAGATCCATATCCGGACCATCTGCCAGCATCGGGACGGGAATCATCTTGATACCAAATTGATTACAGATGGTAAAATGACGGTCATAACCGGGAGCGGGGCATAAAAACTTCAACTCTTCTTCCCTACTCCAGGGACGCTCGCTATTATATTCGCCAAAACAATACGCACGGCAAATGGTATCATACATCATATTCAGGCTGGAATTTCCGCCAACGATCACCCGATCAGCACTTGTTTCAAACAGTTCCGCAAACAGATCTTTCACTTCGGGAATACCATCCAAAACGCCGTAATTGCGACAATCCAATCCATTTTCAGCAAAGCAATCATCATTATTTGAAATCACACCCAGCAACTCCTCGCTGAGATCCAACTGATCTGCGCCGGGCTTTCCGCGGGTCATATCCAGACGGACGGGATCCGCTTTATATTTTTCATGTTGCTCCATCAGCTGCCGGAGAACCTTTTGCAATTCATCGGCAGTTGCATTTGAATAAACCATTATTCTTTTCCCCTTTTTTCAGAAATCACTTTAACTATTATAGGTTGGGTCTTTTTTAAATACCACCTTGACCGGCTCAATTGCCGGATCAATACCAGCGAGACCACCAGGCCCGCCGCGGCAAACCAACCACCAAAACCACTATTCGCCGCCAACAGATACCCCATCAACGGCAATAATAGCGGTACAATAAATACTACAAACAAACCAAAGAGCACAGATCTTTCTTCTGACGAGATTTTTACACGCTCTCCCGGCAGCACATCAAAATCTGTATGAACCGTCACTTGCATCTTCTTTGTCTCGCAACCGGCACAATCTTTGCAATCACCGGTACATGCGCTGACCCTTTGGATCTCCACAACGGCATTATCTCCGTTTTTACTTATAACGAATCCTTCTGTTTCCAGAATGATCCCCCTTTCGTTCATAAGAAATGACCCAACCTTCACCGAACGCAAAGGTCGGGTCACTCTTTTATGAAACAACTACTGTTAAATGATATTTGCCAACCGCTCCTACTTTATATTCCTCCGGGAAAGTGACATAGGCTGCCATGCGGGTGGCACCGGAAGATAACGTTTTATTTGCAGCATCCACCGTCAGTTTTAACTCTTCTGCTTTCAGCTTGCCGATGTCCTCGGCAATGCCGCGCACAGTGATTTGAGCATTCTTTTCGGAGATTGCCGCCTTCGTTCCCGCAGGAACATTTTCAAGCAATACATTTGAAACCGTAAAGGTACGGGTTTGCACATCGTTAAAGGTCACAACCACCTTGACCGATTCCACATTATTGACATTCTTTACACCATTGGGAAGTACAACCTTCACCGTAGTCTCAAAATTCTCAGTCTTTTCAGCAACATCAATCACACCAAGATCAATGGCATTGATCTCATCCACGGTCGCACCGAAGATGTAGTTGTTCTC
>JAZNGR010000033.1:0-13349 GCA_045576575.1 Eubacteriales bacterium | reverse complement strand
TAAGACCGCTTGGCCTCCCGACTTGCATCCTCCACCGCTTCTGCCATATCACAGCGGGCAAGATCGTTGACTACTATTTTGGGACAGCCCTTCTTCTTCAACTGTTCCGCCAATTGAAGGACAGCCTTTTTGGTATTCCCGTAAACGGAGGTATAGGCGATGACGATCCCTTCGCTCTCTACCCCATAAGAGGACCAGATATCATAAAGATTCAAATAATAGTTTAAATTTTCGTTTAATACGGGGCCGTGCAGGGGGCAGATGGTCTGAAGATCCAGAGCGGCGGCTTTTTTCAATACCGCCTGCACCTGAGCGCCGTATTTTCCTACAATGCCGATATAATAGCGGCGGGCCTCGCAGGCCCAATCTTCCTCTGTGTCCAGTGCGCCGAATTTGCCGAATCCGTCGGCGGAAAACAGCACTTTATCGGCGGCATCATAGGTCATAATAACCTCCGGCCAATGGACCATGGGTGCGGTAATGAACTGCAGGGTATGAGCGCCCAGTTCCAGTTTGTCCCCTTCGCCCACAATGATTTGGAGGTCGGCAAAATCGGTGCCGAAAAAGTTTTTCATCATTCCGAAGGCCTTGGCGGAAGAAACGATTTTTGCCGCGGGATAGCGCGCGGCAAAGGCGGCAATGCCTGCGGAATGGTCCGGTTCCATATGCTGCACGATGAGATAATCGGGCGTTCTGCCCAGAGCGGCAATATTGCCCAGCCATTCTTCAATGAAACGGGCATCAACGGCGTCCATTACAGCAACCTTTTCATCTAAAACGGCATAGGAATTATAGGCCATGCCGTTGGGTACGATATATTGCCCCTCAAAAAGATCAATTTGGTGGTCGTTAACACCGATATATTGAATGTCTTTGGAAATAAACATAATAGACTCCTTTATGATAGTATGCTTGATTTTTCAATATCTATTTTACAGTTTTTTAAAAAGATGTCAATAAAAAACGACCCCGCAGGGTCGCTTTTTTATTTCCAATTAACGATCAATGTGATAGGCGGAATAATCTTGATCGGTGCCGATGCGGAATTTGGCGATAAAGCCATAGTGATCGGAGATATAACCGGCGGTCACCTTATCGGCGGGATAATCATAATGGGTATAATCGAAGCCGTAATAATCCACCGTCATATGGGGCATATGGCGGGCGAAGATATGATCCAGCTGCCGATCTCTGCCGGGGGTAGGATCGGGAGAGGCACCGGTGTCATAGCTTCCGGTCAGGGAGCCATTGAGACTGCCCAATTTGCAAAGTCCGTCATCGGCAAGGTTTTGGGCCACATCCTGAATGCACATCACTTCGTCCCAATCCACCGACATTTGATACTCCACGCTCTCATAATGGAAGTTAAAATCACCGCCCACAAAGCAGTATTCATTTTTACCCGCCTTATTGAAGAGGTCATAGAATTGCTGCATGGACTTCATGGGGGTCTCTCCGCCGGTATCCACATGGGCGGTATAGGCATAAAAGACGGCGCCGGTGGCTTTGTCCTTCAACTTTACCCAAGTGCAGATGCGGATATGATCGGCGCCCGCCTCATAAGAGGGGGATTCAATGGACGGAGTTTCGGAAAGCCAGAAATGGCCGCTGTCCAGCTCCTGATATTTTTCGGTTTTGTAGAGTACAGGTGTGCTTTCCAATACCTCCTGGGATTCGGAGCGGTATTTATAAAGGAGGGTGTAATTCTTGCTGAAGTATTCGTCGGTCTGGAAAAAATTGATCCAGGCCTTGGTACCCTCCTGGCAAAGGATGACATCGGGCTCATGGGTCTTTACCATGGTCTTAAAGCGGCGGTTGCGGTTATAAGCGCTTAAGGTAGCGGGATCCCGCTCGTTGGGATCGTTTCCGGTCTGGTTGCCGGTGGTCCGCAGGTTTTGCATTAAGAAGGTAACGGGCGTACCGCTTTGATCGGCCTTCAGGGCGGCAACATCCTTGCCTGCGCCTTCGTCCTTGGGATTCTCAGCGTTCTCTTTGGGTGTTTCGGTGTCTTCCTTCGGCTTCTCGGGATCCTTGGACTCCTCTTTCTCGGGAGCCTCTTCCTTGGGGTCTTCCTCCTCGGGATCCTCTTCCTTCTCGGGAGTTTCCTCCTCGGGGGAATCCTCTTTGTTGGAATTGTCAGTATTGTTACCGTCGGGGTTGATCAGTGTATCGGGATTGGCGGTAAAATCATCGTTTTCGTTGTTGCCGCAGCCGCTGATCATCGTCAGGGTCATCAGGGCGATCAGCAAGCAAGAGATCCATCTTTTTAATATCATAGCGTTCACTCCTTTTGTAAAGGTCTCCGATTTCATTATACAAAAGCCCCTTTGTTGACACAATGCATAAATTGTGGTAAAATATAAAAAAATTCACCGAATTTGGAGTGAAAACGGCGATGTTATACAATAAGCCCTTCGATGAGAACCATCCCAAACGGTATCGAAATGCCAACGATCAGATCAATAATGAGGTCTCGGTGCTGGAAGTGGGGCATAACTACGTTCCAAACGGTCTTAGCCGCCTCAGAACGCGGAATGTTTATATTATCCATTATGTAGTAGCGGGGAAGGGGGTCTTTTTAGACAGTCCTTTCGATAGCGGTTGCGGCTATATGGTGGCTCCCGGGGAATTGGAAAACATAACCGCCGATCTTCATGACCCCTTTGAGAGTTATTGGATCATGCTACGCGGCGTGCGGGCACCGGAATTGTTGCAAAAATGCGGTCTTCCCACTCATAATGCGGTTTTTTCTTTTGGTCGGACCGCCGAATGTGGTGCAATCATTCGTCGGTACCTGGAAGCTCCTCGTCGCGCAAATGAAACGGCAGAAGCCAGCTTGTTGCAAGCGGCTTTTTATGAATTAATGTCCATTCATTTGGAAGAATCCACCGCGAAAGTGGAAGTTCCCAAGCGTGCAGTGCAAAAGGTGGCGGAATATCTGGAGCAAAACTCCCAGCGTAAGTTGAAGATCAGCGAGGTGGCAGAACGATTTTATCTTTCTCAGAACCATATGTGCATTCTATTCCGGCGGGAGTACGGTGTTTCGCCCCAAGCGTATCTTTTGGCATTGCGAATCGAAAAAGCGAAGTCGCTTTTGGCGCGTCGGGATGAAAAATTCTCCGTCAAGACCATCGCTGCTTCGGTGGGATTTGAAAACCCCCTCTATTTTTCTCGTTGTTTTTGCAAAAGGGTAGGATGCTCGCCCAGCGAATACCGAAAACAGGCACTGTTGCGGCAATTGAAGTAAGATGTCACAAAGTGTTTAAAAAAAACAACATTCCGTCATACAAATTTTGACGACAATGTGGTACAATTTCCATGTAACCTTTGTATAGGGCGTAGTATACCCTTTTCGCAAACGCCTTATTTATATATGAAAGATTACCTTGAACGTTCGTAAAAGCAAGTCAGGAGGATAAATTTATGAACAGAAAGAATTGGACTTCTGCTCTGGTGGCGCTGATGATGGTCATCTCGATGATGACCTGCTTTGCTGTGCCCACCGCTGTGGCGGAAACGGAGATGGCGCTTCCCGAAGATGCCGTATCAGTGCAGGAGGTGGAAACTTCCGAATCAACCAATTTTTATATCGAGACGATCGAAGATTTGATCTACGCCGCAACAAATTGGAAAAAATATGTAGCCGGCGATACGATCTTCCTGATTAATGATTTGGATATTGATACATATGACGGTGATTTTACGGGCGAATTCACCGGATTTGGTATTAGGCAGGATCCTTCCGACCAAATGCGGGCGGATTTTAACGGTCTGGGCCATACCATTTATAATTACAGTCATACCGTTGCGCTCTTTGGTGGTATGTCGGGAGATGTAACCAACTTGACTTTTGTAAATGCTACCGTGAACTCCTCCGGTTATGAAGGGATCCTTTTCGGTTTTACCGGCGTTGGAGCCAATGCGAACCTGACGGTTAAGAATGTTCATTTTGTCAATTGCACTTTGACCAATACGAATGGTTATGTCGGTTTGATGTTCGGATATCTTCATGGTAAAACTCGCTCGATAACCATTGAGGATTGCAGCGCGATCAATTCGTCTGTTACCGATGAAGGTCAAAGCGCAGGTTTGTTCTGGGGTCGTATCGGCGATTCCGGCAGTCTGACGGTGAAAAATGTCTTTGCCTATAATTGCTCAGTCACCGATAAAGGTGCCGCAAAGAAAGGCGGCGGTCTTTTGGGCGGTGACTTTTATCCCAAGGTAGCCGGCGACATTTTGGTAACCATTGATAATGTTGCCATAATTGATTGCGTCAGAGAGTCTCAACTCAGCGATCCCTCCATTTTGTATGGTTTTCAAACCAGCGGCACTGCAAAAGTGATGGCAACCATTTCGAATGTGTATACCTGCGGCGTTACTTCCAATGGCGAATCGGTTGAGATTTTAGTCAATCAAGAAGACGCGGACTCCACCGCTTCTTTTACCAATGTAGTGACGAACGCTTCTGTTTTGGCGAGTGTAAACAATACAGTTGATAACGAAAACATTGCCGATCCGTTTGATATTCATCTGGCAGCTGCATGGATGAACAAAAACGCTTTATTCAGATGGGCGGTTAAAGAGGGGGAATTTCTTCCTGCAGATGAGAATAATCCGGAAGCCTATCTGGTAACCTTTGAAACGGAAGAAGGAGATGTATATTTCGGCACCGATGTGACCGGCGCCATCCATCCGACCGAAGATGAATTGAATCTTTTAGGTGGAAAGAGCTGGCTGGATGCTCAGACCGGTGAAAGCTGGACCCTCAATTGGGATCAAACTTATACCGGGTATTATCGCTATGTAGAAGAAGGTCTGCATCGCTATCGTTATCTGCCTGAAGGAAACGATCGCCATCGTTTGATCTGCTTAGGCGAAGAGAATTGTACGCAGCATCGCGAAAAAGTACGTTCTTGCATGGATGATGGGTGCATGCTTCGTAATGATGCACTGGATGCAGCCGAGGTAAAATATACGAGCCCGGCATTATTGGGCTATACTTGTACCCTTTGCGGCAATGCGTTTACTACGCCTGATCCGGATCAACCGATGGCATCTCCGGTAATCATGACGACAGATGCAGAGGATTATGCGACCGAAGATATTGCTACGGTTACGGTTGCGGCTGCAGAAGATTCCGGTATTGCAAGTTTTGTTGCCGCGATCGAATATGATCCCGAGTTTTTGACTTATAGCGAAGATGAAGACTTCAGCGAGGATGAATGCGGCGGTTGGATTGATTTAGTTGATGTTACGGAACCGAAAACCCTGAAGTTTAAAGTCGGCAATAAGATGTCTGATATCAAGCTGACTTTGGTTTATGCCGAAGACGCTGCAGGAAATGCTTTGAGTTTCCATGAACTTGCTTGTGAGACAACCGTTACGATTAAAAATAGCATCGTTTCGGTTTATGAGGTGGAAAATTCGGATTCGACAAAGTTTTCGATCTTTACGATTGAAGAGTTGATCTTTGCTGCGCAAAAATACAGCAAGTTCACCGCCGGCGACACCATCTATCTGTATACCGATTTGCATATTGATGAATATGGCGGTGATTTTGCCGCCGAATTCCCCGGTTTCGGTGCATCTTCCGACACCGCAATGTTTTCCGCAAACTTTGATGGTCGTGGGAATACCATTTATGGTTACAACGATACCCATGCCATGTTCAATAAGGTAAATGCAATTACGATCAGTAACCTGAAGTTTGCAGATGCCGAAATGGGAGCAACGGGCGCCAATTTAGCTTCCGGCGCTTCTCTTCTGCTGGGGCAAAACTCCCTGCCCAAGGTTAGTGGGCAGACTCTTACTGTAACGGTAGACAATGTGCATATTCAGAACTCCACTATGTGGGCTTCTGCCAATGCCGGCTTAATGATGGGCTTCCAAAATGGACGTTATGCACATGTGGTTTTCAAGAACTGCTCGATTATCGGATCCGTTGTTTGTGCGGATGCTGAGGCGGAAGGGAATGGCATTTTTGTTTCCGGCTATAAGGGCGGTTACAATAAGAACTGCGGCATCGAATTTCATAACGTGGTTGTTGTGGGCAATAAGATGCTCGGAGGCGTAAAGAGTTATGGCGCGGGTATTATGGTTGGCTATTGGAACCAGCAAACGACAAAATATCCTGCAGTATTCGAGAATGTTCTTGTAATGAACAATACTGTAGAATGCGGAGATAATCTCCAGGTTAACGTTTTAGGTCATCGCCGCGCCGGCTCCAGAGATTACACCATTAAAAATATCATTAGCGTTAATAATTTGGTCGGTGCCGATGCGGATAATGACTCTACGTTGAAGGCAATCAATCGGTTGTATACCGACTACGGTACAACGTTGAATGACGATTGGTCGGTGATCTCTGATGTCAATTTGATGTTGTCCGACACCAGTTCTTCTGCAAAGTCCAAGACCGCGAAAGCAACAACGGACATGATCAATGTCCAAGGTGCAGTTGCTCTTTTGAACGAGAAGACCGCTGTCCTTTGGACCGTTGATGAAAATGAAGATGTTGTTCCCGCCGGAATCGGTAAGACCCCGAAGGCCATTACCTTTAAGGATGATGACTATACAACCGTTCTTGCTATTCTAGGCACCAATCCTGCTACCGGCACATTGGTTGCGGATGAAGACGCCTTGGCGCTTTTGGAAACGAAAGCCTGGTATGACAACGGCGGTAATTTAGCAATCCGTAAGGGCGAAGATGCCGCTGTTTGGGATACGGTTGCTCCTGAAAAGAATTGTGATTATATTGCGGTCGCCGAGGATGACATTCATCTCCTGAGCTACTATATTACTCAAAATAACGGTAAACATATTGTCACCTGCGCAGATGCAAGTTGTAATAAAGAAAGAAGAGTCGTTGATTGTACAAGAGTGCATGATCACGATGATGCAGATCTCCCGGGCACCTATTACATCCTTCCGATGGAAGGTAAAACCTGCCTGGATTGTAAAGGCATTTGGGTTGTGGATGGCAAGGGCATTGTTCCGGTGAAACTGGTCCCCGATAACGATGAGTATCCGGTTCCCAATGATGTTGAATCCAATGAGGCAAAGGTGGATGTTGTTTTGCCGGAGGATGTATATGCGGATGAAGTGACGGTTGAGGTTACTTACGATACGGCAGAACTGGTTTATACCGGCTCGATCGCAACCGGATTTAATTGCACCGTGGATGATTCTGTTGCAGGCTTGCTGGTGGTTAGCGCGACCGGCGTAAACGGAGAATCCGGCGTATTGACCACTCTGCTGTTTGAAACGGTTGCTACTGTGACTGTAGATAGTGGCTTAGATTTTGAACTCACTCAGTGGGTTGCGGCTATCAACAAAGGCGATGCTTTCACTGATTTGATGGATGAAGTAACCGGTAAAGAAGACTCTGTATATTTCCAGATCTATTTTGTACGTCCCTACACGGTCGGTGATGTTTACGGCAATGATAATAAGGTAAATTTGAAGGATGCAGTTGTTTTGTTGCAGGTGCTGAGCGGTCAGCGTGCAAAGGATGATGAGTCGTTCAACTTGATTGCTGCGAACGTCATTGATCCCGCTGGTTGGGATGGCGAAGGCGCGAATACGGTTGATACGGCAGACTTGCAGTTGATCTTGCAAGTAGTGACCGGTCAGGTTGAGCAAAGAAAACTGCGCGAAGTTCATGATTTTGGAGATGAGCTTCCCACCGTCATTGATGTCGCTATTGTAATTCCTAAATAAAAACCATTTGCTGTTAGTTTGCGGCGCTCTTTAAGAAGAGCGCCGCATTTTTTTGTGTTGTTAAAAACTCGTTGTATTTTATAGAAATGTCACAAAATGTTTTGTAAAAGCAACATTTTACTATACAAAATTTTGGTTCAAGATGATAAAATGTTAGTGTAGATTGGTGTCATAGCCTCATTGCGAAAAAACGGATAAGAAAATAGGTCGAGTTTTCTTCCCGTCGGATTCCGTGAGGTACACCCTTTTATCTGCTTTTTGCCGATCGTCTGATTCGGTAAAAAGCCTATTCTAATAGGCAAGTAAGAAGGAACTTGCCTAAAAAATTATTAGGAGGAAATTTTCTATGAACAGAAAAAATTGGCTTTCTGCTCTGTTGGCAGCGATGATGATCATCTCCATGATGACTTGCTTCGTTTTGCCTGCTGCAGCAGATGTCGACGTAATGACTCTTCCCGAAGATGCAGTATCTGTTCGTGATATCGGCGCCGAAGGCGTAACGACCGCGAATTACTACATCGAGACCCTGGAAGATCTGGTATTCGCCGCAACCAATTGGAGCAAATTTGTGGATGGTTACACCATCTTCTTGACTGCCGATTTGGATTGCGCCGGCGCTTATGCCAGTGAAGTGGCTGAAGGCAATACCTTTGCTGATGATTTTGCCGGTTTCGGTACCGGTCAAGATGCCGGTACGTTTATGTATGCCAACTTCAACGGTTTGGGCCATACCATCTCCAATTATGAGGATGCAACCGCAATTTTCGGCGGTATAGCAGGCGATGTGTCCAACCTGACCTTGGTGAACGCTACCGTTACTTCCACCGGTTATGAAGGTATCCTTTGTGGATTTTCTGGTCTTGGTAAGGGCGCAGATGTTACCGTTAAAAATGTACATTTTGTCGATTGTGCTTTGAGCAACACCACCGGTTATGTCGGTCTGGTGTTTGGTTATATGCACAACCAGTCTCGCTCCTTTACCATGGAGAACATCAGCGCTGTGAACTGTACCGTTGAAGACGGTGGTCAGTCTGCAGGCTTATTCTTCGGTCGTGTGGGCGATACCGGTAATGTGACCATTAAGAATGTTTTGGCTTATGGTTGCTCTGTGACCGATAAGGGCGCAGCCAGCAAGGGCGGCGGTCTGCTGTTTGGTGACTTCTATCCCAAGAAGGCCGGTGGCATTACCATGACCATGGATAATGTTGCTGTGATCAATTGTATCAGAGAGTCCGAACTCAGCGCTACATCTGTGCTGTACGGCTTCCAAGATAGCGGCACTGCTAAAGTAACCGCTGCTATTTCCAATGTTTATGCATTTGGAAACACTTCCAATGATGCTTCCATGGATGTATTGGTGCATCAGTGGGATAAGGATTCTACCGCTACCTTCACCAATGTGTTAACTTCTGCTGCCACTTTGGCTGATAACAACAGCGCTGTGGCCAATGAAGCGGTGTCTCTTGACCTTGACATCTATGCTGCTGTGGCTATGATGAACAAAAACACCACTGCAGATTGGACCTTGGTGGACGGCGTTCCCGCTCCTGCTGCTGCAGAGGATGCTCTCCCCGCTTTGTTGACTTATAATCTCGAAGAGGGTCCCGTGTATGTAGGTACCGATCCTGCTACCGGTTTGGCTGTTGCTTCTGATGAGATCAAAGCTCTGCTGGATGCTGAGCCTTGGGTCAATGCAGAAACCAGCGAGGTTGTAACCACCATTGATTGGGATGCTGTTTACACTGCTGATACCACCTTTAACCTCAACTATGAGCTTACTTATGTGACCAATAACGATGGTACTCATAATGTTGTTTGCTCCGAGGGCGATTGCAAGCACACCGAAAACAATGTTGCTTGCGAGAAGACCCTGAAGGCTGAAAATGATAAGGCTGCTACTTATTATGCTCCTGCTGAGATTGGTTACACCTGCGAAATCTGCGGTGGTAACTGGTCTGAAGCAGATGAAGAATCCGTCAGCCCCGCTCCCTTCAGCATTGCTGTGGATAAGGATCGTTATTTGGCAGGCGAGACCATTACTCTGACGGTTACCCCCGCTGAGGATGCTGAGATCGCCACCTATGATGTTGCTGTTGCTTACAACGAAGAGATCGTAACGATCGAGACTGCTGCTGTTACCGGTGCTACCGGCGAAACGACTTTCGTTTTCACTGTAGCGGAAGGCGTTGCTGCAGTCAGAGATGCCTTTACCGTTACTGTTTCCAACATTAACGAAGGCGCTCTGGTAGCAAGAACCGATGTTGCTACTGCAAACATCGTGATCGGCGGTAAAGTTCCTGTTGCTGAGGTTGAGACCAACGAGAATGCGTTTGAGTTCTCCATCTCCAGCTTTGAAGAACTGATCTGGGCTGCTAATAATTACGCCCTCTTTGAGGAAGGCGATACGCTGTTCTTGACTACCGATCTGAATGTCGCCGAATATGAAGGCGACTTCGCAGCCGATTTCCCCGGCTTCGGCGGTGCCAATGATGCTAACAAGCTCTATGCAAACTTCGATGGCGAAGGTCATACCATCACCGGTTATAACGACACCAACCCCATGTTCAATAAGGTTCATGATATCACCATCAAGAATCTGACCTTTGAATCTCCCGTTGTAACTGATGTTGCTTCCGGCTACGGTCTGCTGTTGGGCGTAAATGCGCAGCCTAAGACCGGCGGAGTGGTTGTTCTGGAGAACATCCATGTGAAGAACGGTTATATGTCTCTGGCTGAAGGATACTATAACGCGAAGAATGAATGGACCGGCAACGGAAACAATGGTTGGTTGGTCGGCTTCCAGAACGGTCGTGCTTCCGGCTTGACTGTTGAGAACTGCTCGGTTGTAAACAGCACCATCGAGTCTAACGGTCTGGTAGGTGTCGGTATCATTTCCGGTACCTATAAGATTGTTGCAGGCAACCCTGTAACCTTCAAGAATGTGATTGCTGTTGGCAACACCATCAAGGGCGGTGTTAAAGCTTACGGTAACGGTCTGCTGATTGGTTACTGGAACGCTTCTTCCTCTCCTGCAACCGCTACCTTTGAGAATGTTCTCGCGATGGACAACATCATTGAAAACTCCGGCGAACTTCAAATTGCCGTGATTTCTCATCGTCGTGCCGGTAATCGTGACTATGTGATCAAGAACTTTGTCAGCGTAAACAACCTGAAGGCTACCGATATTGACGACAAGACCACTTATGTACCTATTGACAGACTGTATACCGATAATGGTACGACCCTCAATGAGGACTGGTCTGTTTATTCCGATGCTTATCTGGCATTGGTAGATACCGCTTCTGCTTCCAAATCTTTCAATAACGAAGCAGATGCCGATGTGATTGGTGTTACGCAGGCTCTGAAGGTTCTGAATACCGGCAACGAGACTCCCTGGACTTTGGTCGATGGCGAGATCGTGATGGCAGAATCTGAAGTGACCATCTATACCGTCACCTTTAAGTTCCTGGATCAGACCGTTGTTCTGGCTACCGATCCCGCTACCGGCAAGCTGGTTGCTTCCGATGAGATCAAGGCTATGATCAATGCTGATCCTTGGGTAGAAGAAGAGTCCGGTGAAGTTGCTACCATTGATTGGGATGCTGTATTCACTGCAGACGCTACCTATAAGGTAAACTACTCCTTGTCTTATGCCTATAACGGCGATCAGACCCATAATGTGATCTGCTCCGAGGAAGGCGAATGCAGACATGAAGTTGCAAACGTTCCTTGTACCGAGATCGCAAATGCCGAGGGCAACATCCCTGCTACTGCTTTTGATGCTGCCAGACTGGGCAAGGCTTGCGAGGTCTGCGGCGGAACCTGGACTGTTGAAGATCCCGATACGGTCTATCCCGCAATTATTGAAGGCTTGGTTATCAGCGATGAGAAGCCTGTTGCCGGCGAAACCTTCACTGTGACCATGGATATGGAACGCGACGAAGCTGTCGCTGTAGATCCCGTTGTCACCTATGATGAGGCTGTTTTGACTCTGGTTGGCGTGGAAGGCAATGTTATTACCTTCACCGTAAACGAGGGCGTTGCCATGGTGAAGACTGAGGTTGAGGTATCGGTTGCTTCCGTTACCGTAAACGGCGAAGTTAAGGTTCCTCAGAACGTAACTCCCGCAAATCTGACTGTTACGATTGGCGGTAAGGTTCCTGTTCAGGATGTTCTGACCAATGAGGGCGCTTCTGAGTTTACCATTTCCACCATTGCAGACCTGATCTTCGCGGCTACCAATTATGCCGCTTTCGAAGTGGGCGATGTCGTTTATCTGGTGAATGACCTGAATATCAATGATTATCAGGGTGATTTTGCTACTGATTATCCCGGCTTCGGTTTGAACCACGACTCTAATAAGGGCACAACCTTTATGGCTGACTTTGACGGTCAGGGTCATACCATTTATAACTATACGGATACCCATGCATTCTTCCTTGGTAAGAGCGGCGATATTCGCAATGTGAATTTCGTTGGCGGTAAAGTTACCGCAGCAGGTACCTCTTTCTTGCTGCATGGTCCTGATGCATTAGGTACCACCACCATTTCCAACGTTCATATGAAGGGCGTTGAATTTGCAACAGATACTGATGTTGAAGGCGCAGGTTCTTTGTTGGTCGGCTTTATCAACAATAAAGCTACCCGTACCGTAATCATTGAGGATTGTAGCGTTGTGGATTCCAAGGTAAATACTCCTCTCTCTACCACTCAGGGCTCCGGTATCGTTGCAATCCGCTACCGTGATCAGAGTGGCGCTTCCCTCACTTTGAGAAACTTGGTTGTTGCAAACAATGAACTGATTACTGCAAATACCGTTGACGAAGGCGGCGGTATGCTGGTCGGCGATATCGCCGGTCGTGGCAATGACGCCATCGTTACCATTGAGAATGTGGCAGTTGTTAACAACAAGCTGATCAATACCAATGCTGAGGCGCTGGCCGGTATCGTTACCACCGGTGCGAAGTACTATGGTACTTTGAACATCAACAATGTATTTGCTTCCGGCAACCTGCATTCCGTTGATGCAGGTGCAACCTATGAGGCAATGAATCAGGTTGTTGACTATGCAAGCAACAGCTTGGTTACCATCGGTTCTATCACCAATTGTACCGTTGATAATGGCGCTGAGTATCTGCTGAACAGCAAGAAGGAAGGCGTAGATTCCATCGCAAACGAGAGCAATATCGCTGTAATGAACCTGGAAACTGTTATTGATATGCTGAATGGCGTTGTCGATGCAGATTGGACCATCGCTGAAGGCACTGTTGTTCCCGCTGAGGACGAAGTAGCGATCCATGTTGCTACCTTCACCTTCCTGGATGGCACTGTTTTGAAGTTGGGTGCTGATATTGCTACCGGCATCCTGACTCTGGATGAAGCAACCACCGCTAAGATCACTGCTGCAAACTGGATTCCCGAAGTAGATCTGACTGCCGCTTTGACCGCAGATGTTGCTTATACCGAAGGCGTTGTAGATCCCCTGACCCTGTGGGATTACACCATCGGCACCGACGGTACCGTAACCCTGACTGCTTATAAGGGCACTGCCACCGAAATTGAACTGCCCGCCACTCTGACCATCGACGGTTATACCCGTACGGTCAGCACCGTAGGCTCCGGCTTGTTTA
>JAZNGR010000032.1:0-9271 GCA_045576575.1 Eubacteriales bacterium | reverse complement strand
ATTGATGAGACCCGTATCCCCGTATATCTTCGGGGTCTGCCGGTCACCTTGATCGCCGCATCCTTTGTTTCGCTGGCCTTCTTCGGCTTCGGCGGAATTGTAGAAAATCTTTTGAAGTGAGGTGCCTGCCATGTATGAGATTTTAATTGCTTTATTGATCGTGGCGGCCATCGGCCTCATCGCCGCAGTATTGCTGACTCTGGCCTCTCATTTCTTAAGAGTGGAGGAGGATCAGCGGGCGGTGGAGATCCGCGCCTGCCTGCCCGGTGTCAACTGCGGCGCCTGCGGCTATGCAGGATGCGATGATTATGCCAAGGCGCTGGCCGAGGGCGGCGTGAAAACCAATCTTTGCATCCCCGGCGCCGATGCGGTGGCGGCAGAGATCGCCGCGATCTTAGGCGTTGCCGCCGAGGATGTGAAGGAGCAGGTGGCGGTGGTTCATTGCAACGGCACCTGCGAAGCCACCTCCAAAAAAGCCATCTACGACGGTGTTCCCACCTGCAGTGCCGCCTCTATGATCTATGGCGGTCCCGATGCCTGCAATTACGGCTGCCTGGGCTGCGGCGATTGCGCCAAGGCCTGCCCGGTGAATGCCATTTGTATGAAGGATGGCATTGCCCGCATCGACCGTAGAACCTGCATCGGCTGCGGAATGTGCGTCAAGACCTGCCCCAAGGGCATCATTACCCTGATCCCTCAGGTGGCGACGGTTGCCAATCTTTGCAGTAACCGCGATAAGGGGGCAGTGGCCCGCAAGGTCTGCACCAACGCCTGTATCGCCTGCAAAAAATGCGAAAAGAACTGCCCTTCGGGCGCCATCAGAGTGGTGGACAATCTGGCGGTCATCGATTATGAGAAATGCACCGACTGCGGTGCCTGCATCGAAGGCTGCCCCACCCATTGTCTGGTTACCTTATGAGATCCCGTCTGAAAAATGATATTCTGCTGATCGGCGGTGTCCTTTCGGTGGGGGCGCTTTTGGCGTTGCTCTTTTTTGCCACCCGAAAGGAGGGGGCCTACGCCGCGGTGTTGAAAAACGGCACCGAGATCGCCCGCTATTCTCTTTCGGAGGAGGGGGAATACCCCCTTTATGAGGGAGATACCGTCACCAATCTGCTGGTGATCGCCGAAGGAAAGGCCGAGATGGCCGAGGCCGTCTGCCCCGATCAGATCTGTGTTCACCATCGCCCCATCTCCAAGGTGGGAGAGACCATTGTCTGCCTGCCCCATGAGATCGTGGTAAAAATTGAGGCGGAAGGCGGGGATGCCCCCGATATGGTGGTATAAAATGAGAGGGAAAACCAAAAAAATCGCCTTTTTGGGGCTTTGCACCGCCGTTGCGCTGATCTTAGCCTATATTGAGGCATTGCTTCCCCCCTTATGGGCGGCAATCCCCGGCATCAAAATGGGCTTGCCCAATATTATGCTCCTCTTTTTGCTCTACCGCTTCTCCTGGAAGGAGGCGGCGGCGGTATCGCTGGTGCGCCTTTTTGCGGTGGCCCTGCTTTTCGGCAATGTAATGACCCTGGCCTATAGCTTTGCGGGAGCGGTCCTGAGCCTTTCGGTGATGACCCTTTTGAAAAGGATCGACCGCTTCTCCATGGTGGCCGTCAGCATTCTGGGCGGCATCTTCCATAATTTGGGTCAGATCTTAGTGGCAATGTTAGTATTGGAAACCGCCGAGATCGGGTATTATATGATTGTGCTCACCGTAACGGGAACGGTGGCGGGCATTTTGGTGGGGCTGGCCGGCTGGCTGGTGCTGAAATACCTGAAAATGAGAAAATGGTGATGCCCTATTGACGGATGCCGTCCTATATGGCATAATGCTAATTGGAAATAATTTTTTATAAAAGGAGAAAAAACCCATGAAAAGAGTTTTAAGCGTGATCCTTGTTGCCCTGATGCTGCTGACCATGGCTTCCTGCGGAGCAAAAGCGGAAGCTTTGAAGCTGGGGCTGGGTATGATCGCCGTCAGCGATGGCGCTGCTTCTGCAGACGGTGATGTCAATGGCTCCATGGAGGTTGAGACCACTGCCGCCGCAGTGTTGCTGAACGCCAAGGGCCAGATTGTGAAGGCAGTGATCGATACTGCGCAAACGGAAGCGGCTTATACCGCTGAGGGAAAGGCTGTTGCCTCCGAGGGCTTCAAGACCAAGGGCGAGAAGGGTGCCGACTATGGCATGGCCGCCTATGGCAAGGACCTCAACGGCGACGGTGTTGTGAAGGAATGGAACGAGCAGGTTGCCGCGTTCATCACCTTGGTGGAAGGCAAGACCATTGATGAGGTAAAGGCTTTGGCTGTGGACGGTTACGGTACCGAAGAGGTTCAGACCGCAGGCTGCACCATCGCCATTGAAGAGTTTGTGCTGGCGCTGGAGAAGGCGGTTGCCAATGCTGCTGATTCTGCCGCTACCGCAGAAGATACCCTGAAGCTGGGTGTGGTTGTGACCGAAGAGACGGTGGATGCCACCGAAGAGAAGGCCGGCTCCATCGAGCATACCATTACCGTTACTGCCGCCGCAGTGAAGGAGGGCAAGGTTGTTGCCGCTTCCTCCGATGAACTGATCGCCGCCGCTTCCTTTGATACCAAGGGCGCTGTCCCCGGCGAGACCAAGGCTCTTTCCACCAAGAAGGAGCTGGGCACCAACTATGGCATGTCCGCTTACGGCAAGGATCTCAACGGTGACGGTGTTGTGAAGGAGTGGAACGAGCAGGCTGCTGCTTTTGATGCCGCGTTGGTCGGCAAGACCGCTACCGAGATCGGCGCACTGGTTACCAATGGCTACGGTACCGAAGAGGTTCAGACTGCCGGTTGCACCATCGCCATCACCAATATGGTTGCCGCCGCTGTGAAGGCCGCGACCGTCTGATCTTATTATAATAAGGAAAAGGGGTGTCACCGACACCCCTTTGTTTTTGAAAAATGAAACGAATCATCAGTGTTTTAGTGCTGGCGGCGTTGCTGTTGAGCCTTGGCGCCTGCAGACCCGCAAAAACCAAATATACCGAATATACCTTTGATTATTTTGATACCGCTACCACCATTGTGGGCTATGCCGCCTCCAAGGAGGAGTTTGATGGTGTGGTTGCTGAGATCAAAGCGCTTTTGGGGGAATACCATCGGCTTTATGATATCTACCATTCCTATGACGGAGTGGAGAATCTCTGTACGGTGAATGCTGCCAAGCGGGCGGTGAAGGTGGATGAGAAGATCATGGATCTTCTGGTCTATGCCAAGGAGTTATATGCCGCAACCGAGGGTAAAATGAATATCGCCATGGGCAGTGTTCTTTCCATCTGGCATCAGTACCGCTCCCGCGGTATCAGCCATCCCGAGGAGGCGGCGCTCCCGCCCATGGAAAAGCTGCAGGAGGCGGCGAAGCATACCGATATCGGGCAGATGATCCTGGATGAGCAGGCCTCTACCGTTTATCTGGCCGATACCGAAATGACCTTGGATGTGGGCGCCATCGGCAAGGGCTATGCCACCGAGCAGGTGGCAAGGGCGCTGGAGGAAAAAGGCATCAGCGGCTATCTTTTGAATGTGGGCGGCAATGTGCGGTGCATCGGTGCCAAGGGGGATGGGGAGCCCTGGGCCATCGGCATTGAGAATCCCGATACCGAAAGCGAAACGCCCCATATCGCCTATCTCCACCTGACCGATCAAAGCCTGGTTACCAGCGGCAGTTATCAGCGGTTTTATACGGTAGACGGTGTTCGCTACCATCATATCATCGATCCCGCCACCTTGATGCCCGGTACCAACTTCCTCTCGGTCTCGGTGCTCTGCCCCGATTCGGGGAAGGCGGATGCCTTATCCACCGCCTTGTTTACCATGTCCTATGAAGAGGGGGCGGCGCTGATCGGGGAAACCCCCGATACTGAGGCGATGTGGGTATTGCCCGATGGAGAGCAGCGCTTTTCAAGCGGGTTTCAAAACTATACCTATCAATAATAAAAACGACCTGAAGATCAGGTCGTTTTTTATTGCACTTTTGTAAGTCTTAGGGTTAAACGTTGCTTGCCACCATAGGTGCAGGTAAAGAGGGTCAGATCCCATTCTCCCGCCGCCATATCGGTTACTGCTGTACCATCCAGTCGAACAATTTCTTGTACCTGATAGCGATGAGCAGTTCCAGCGGCATCCAAAAAGACCGCGATATCCCCCATCTGCGCATTGTTCAGCGCGGCGAAATGGCTTTTATAATTATGCCCTGCAATGATTAGATCGTTTTCCCCCGCAGAGCCGCTGTAGCGGCAGGGGGCGGTAGCCAGCCGCTCCATATCCCATTCCGCATAAACGGGCAGAGCAAGGCCGATCCGCTCCATAGTCAGCTTGCCGTAAAAGAGATCGCCGTCTAATGCAACGGTGGGCAGGGTTCCCTCTTGGGCGGGGGGCTGCCGGTCCAATTGCTGCAGCAGTTCTTGCGCCGCCTCTCCCGCTTTGGCATCGGTATATTGATTAAACCCGTACCATCCCAAGGCCGCCGATAAAAGAAGGGCGCCCAGGGTGATCAGCAGGGTTCCTTTAGCAGTCTTCTTCATGGGCATTTTTTCCTGTTAATTGCAAAATACCGAGAATGATCATGCAGATACCCGCAACAGCCAGGGTAATCACAGGCCAGCGCAGAAGGCCGGTCTGGGGGAGAGAGGGCTGATAGGTGTTGGTGATGATCAGGCCGTTTTTACTGTCGCCACTGTAGGTGGCGGTATAGCCCTCCACCGCCGCTTCCTCCACAGTATAATTTCCGTCGGCAGGCAGTGCGGTAAAGGTATGGCTCCAGCCGCCCTCGGCGGTGAGGGTTGCCGTTTGAACGGCTGCACCGTTTCGCTTTAAGGTTACGCTAATGGAGGCGGGGCGCTTTCCGGCGGCGTTTTGATGATCCTCCCAACGCTTCATCAGGTGGATGTTTTGCTCTTGGGGATGGGCGCTTTCGGTTTTGGGCGCGGTCCGCAGGTCTTGCCCTTCCATACGGATCAGAAAGGGATTGAAGAAATAGTCTTGTCCCTCGGTACAGCGTACCAGCCAAATGCCGGCTTGCAGATCTTGAAAGACGGCTTCCTTTTCCTCCGCTTTTGCGGTGCGAACAGGCAGGTGGTTCTCTTGCAGATAGCGTTCCAATTGCACGGCATGATCGGCAGAAAGGTTTGCGAGGGCGGAAAGGGAAATTCCGGCGCCCTCAAATTCCGCGGTCAGTGCACCGTGTTGATCGGTGACTTGGCAAATTTCCGCCGACAGAGCGTTTTGGGGCAGAGAAAGGGTAAGGCTATGACCGGTTGCCGCTGCAAATTGAGAAAGGCAACCAAGCAAAAGGACACCCAGCAGGAAATATTTAATTATGGTTTTGAGAGGTTTGGTCATGGGTTCTTCTCTTTCTGATTTGGCGGTTTCGACGATGGGTGATCAGCCCCACGGTTAAGAGGAGCAAGATCCCCAGTCCGATCAGGGAAAAGGTTACTAAATAGCGAGGACGAACATGAACCAGATCGCTGGGCACATGGGTGGTATCGTTGGGAATGTTCTCTCCATCCTTTACCCGTGTGCCCCGCACCAAAAGGCGATGGGAATTGACGCCGTAAGGGGTACAGGTTACTAAGGTAACATAGTCTTTGCCGTTTTCCACATTCAGATATTCGGTCTCATGAGGTTCCACCACCCGAATACTGTCGATGCGGTAGTGCAGCGTTTCGTCTAAAACATGAAGATAAAAACTGTCGCCTAATTTCAGATGGTCGATATTGGTCAGCAGTTTTGCCGAAGGAAGCCCTGTATGTCCTGCCAAAACACAATGGGTGCTCTCTCCGCCGATGGGAAGGGCGGTGTCGGGCAGGTGTCCGATGCCGTTTTGAAGATAGTTTTCCTCAACGGTGTGGTAGATGACCAGCGAAACACTGATCTTGGGAATTTCAATATAGCCCATGATTCCGTTTTCGGTCAGGTTCAGCAGTTCTTCATAGTTAAGACCAAGCGCCGAAAGGGCGGCTTTATCATGGAGATGTTCGTTATAGAGGGTGGCGTTTGCCTTGGCATCGGCATAGGCCTGAGGCTCCACCTTCTCAAACTGCTCCTGATAGTTGCCGATCAGTTTTTGGTTGATGTATTCGTTATAGAGATTGCTGACGGTAGGATAAAGAAAGAGGGAAAGACCGCAGAGAAAGACCACGATCACAATGATGGTGGATAAATGCTTTTTCATACGGTCTTTCCCCTTTCAATTATTGTCAGTTACGCGAAAAAGAAACAGCCGGGTTTCGATTTCTTATGCGATGCTATTTCTTTTTCTTGAAGTAAAAAAAGCAACAGCACCTGCCATCATAACAATACCCAGTACGGTAAACAGAGTGGTACCCATACCACCGGTATCGGGCAATACATCACCGGGACGGTTGCCGATGTTGATCCGCAGAGCGGGGGTGGCGATGGTGAAGCTCAGCTCACCGATCTGACCGCCGGTGGCCTGCTTGCCGGAATTGGAGGTGGTGGTGTTGGTGATGTGACCCAACTCACCGATCTCATCGTTGAAGCTGAAGGAGAAGTTGTCCTTGGGCAGCTGATAACCGTCGGGAGCCTGAGTCTCTTTCAGTTCATATTCGCCCTCGGAAAGGCCGATGATGGCGATCTCACCGAAGTGACCGCCCAAAGAAGAGGAGATGTTCTCAAAGCTGTCGGGAGTAGCGTTGGTCTCCAGCTCGGTCACGGTGTCTGCACCGCCGGCGGGAGCATAAACATAAGCATCAAAGGTCAGGGCAGCGCCGGTGTTGGCGGTGTCGGTGTAGGTATAAGAAACCTTCTTGAAGGAAAGGGGAGTGGTCTCGCCCTTCTTATAAACCTCAAACTTGGCACCGGTCAGACGGACGGCAGACAACACACCGGTGGAACTTTCTGCTCTCTTGGTGATGATAGTATGCCAGGTGTAAACATTGACCGAATCGCTGGTGGTGGTAGTGGTATCCTCCTGGGGATCGTTGCTGTATTCCAGGGTAACGGTGTTGGTGTGATGCAATACAGTGGTCTCCAAAAGGGTAGCCTGATAGGTGATCTCGATGGGAGCCTTGGCATCCAGAGCGGGGACGGTCAGGAAGGAAACAACAAAGTCTACGGTGCCGGTACCGGGAGCGGTAACGGTATACTCGGTGCCCTTGACCATCTCGCGCTGAACACCGCCCTCGGTGATCTTCACAACAATGGAATCGGCAACCAAGGCCAGAGCCTCGCTCATATCATCGGATACATTGAAGGTATAGGAATTCCCGTAGAGATCATGGTTGGGAACAGCGGTGGAGAGCTTGAAGTTCATCACATCGCCGATGGAGGAAGAGGTACCCTTCGCCCAATTGAATGCGGCGGAATCGTCATCGTCCACAAACTTCTCAATGGAGGGGCGGTCTGCCTTCAGGGTCACAACTGCATTGGGAGCAGCGGTGGTCAGCATGGCGGCGGAGCGAACCTCGGCCTGAGAAAGGGTGGAATGATCGTAGACCAGATAGTAGCCCATCTCCAGACCGATGAAGGTATAGCTGGTGGCGGACTCGCTGATCTCGCCGCTGGTGTCGGTTGCGGGGATACTCTTCTCATGAATGTAATCGTGGAGCAGGGCGGCCATGGTAGAGAAGGCGTGGTTGTCCTGGCTCAGATTCTTCATATAGGCCTCCACATCGTGGATGGTACCCTCTGCAAGACCGGTCACACTGTATTTGGGATCGGTGCCGAAGAAGAAGCCATAGTAGATGCTCTTGGTGGGATCAGTGGGATCGGTGACATCCATATTCCACTGATAAGAGACGCTGGATGCGCTCTTGGTGGCCTCAAAGATCTTGAAGACATTGAGGGTCTTGCCGCCGACGCCTGCGTTGGAATCGGTGGCGTTGTTGATGGTGATGGTGCCGGTTCCGGCTGCTGCGACGGAAAGAGCAAGCACGCTCAATGCCAGACACAGGCAGAGAAGTACAGACACAATACGTTTGGTCGTTTTCATGATGGTTACTCCTTTTTGTTTTATAATTTTTTTGAAAACGAGGGTTAATGGGTCTTCCACCTCCTTAAATAAGAGGTGTATATGTAAACGCCTGCCGCCGCTGTTAAGAACAGCAGCCCAAAAGCGTAATACATCATGTCTCCCGGTCCGCCGGATTCGGGGAGAGGAACTGCCTCGGCGTTGCGGATCAGAAGGTTATATGCGGTGGAGCCGGATTCTGCATAATAATGCTTCTCCACCTCTACTGTACCGTTTTCGCGAATGGTACAGTAAATGGGGTCGGGGATCAAGTGATAACCTGCGGGAGCGCTCAACTCGGTCAGTCGATAGCGGACATCACATTTCATGTTATCAAAGACCAATACACCGGCGGCGTTGGTGGTGCCGGTCTTGGTGATCTGATCGGGGAGTGTATCTCCGTTGGCATTCACCGCTTCCAGTTGGAAGAGGGCGCCGGGCAATTGAGTGGTGCGGTAAAGATCGGTCTTGGTCAGGCGGAGCATCACTCTCTTGGTGGTGTTGGTCACCTTCAACAAAAGATGTTGTTGCCCGTTTTCGTCCTCGGTGATTACCGGCAGGTCATAAGAGACCAGCCAGTTTACAAAGGTTCCGTCAGACTTGGCTTGCTCTTCGCCGATGGCGATCTCTCGCACGGTCCAGGTGACGGCTTGACCGTTGAGATAAACAGGAAGTTCATCCCAGGTATACTGCCAATTATTTTCGGCGCTGAGGACGGCGCGGTTTTCAACTCCCGCGACCACAGAAGAACTGGGAACTCCGTTTGCCAGCAGTTGCACTGTTACCGGTTGCCATTCGCTTTCCGCGCAATCCCATTCTTTTTGGGCAGTAAGATGGATGGCGTCGGTGGTATTACCGATAACCAAAATGCCGTTGTCATAGGTTACCATATCGTTGCTTCCGGTGAGGATGCCGATGGTTTGATCGGCGTCGACATGCCCGATCTGGATGTCACCGATCAAGGTGTATCCGTCGGGAGCCGTATGCTCCTGCACGGTAATGGGACCTTTAGAATAGTCCAGATTGTCCACGCAGATCTCAAAGTATCCGTTTTCGGTTCCTCTCAAAATGGTTTCGGTACCGTTTTCGGAATCCAAAAGATAGCGATTGGTATCGGGGTCATAAGCAAACCGCAATTCTTCGTCTTTTTGCATCAGGCGGAAGGCGGCGCCGCTCAAGGGGCTGCCGGTGCGGTGGTCTTGCTTTTTGATAACGATGGAATCGGCGCGGTTATAAATATTGTTGAAGGAAATGGTCAAGGGGAAGTCGGAGGC
>JAZNGR010000031.1:0-5458 GCA_045576575.1 Eubacteriales bacterium | reverse complement strand
GGTTGGCTTCCTTTAGCGGACTGGTAAACGCTGTTTTACGCCGTTGTGACCGTGAAAGGGACACGCTGCTTGCACTGAAGAAAGCGGATTTTTCCGTTCGATACTCCATTGATTCTCAATTGGTAGATCTGCTTTTAGAGCAATACGGAAAACAAACGTTTATCGCAATGATGGAAGAAATTCAAATTCCCGATACAGCGATGTATCTATTCCATAACATCAAGCGGGGAAGTGAGGAAGCATTCTTAGACCGGATGAATCAAGAAGGGCTTTCTCTTGAGAAGACGGGACTTTTGCGACTTTATAAGTGCAAACAAGGGTTTTCCCCGGAAAACTCTAAATCATATCAGGATGGGTGGTTTCATATTGTTAGCCCTCATTCGGCAGAAGCGGCGTTGTTGCTTCCTGCAGGTGCCGAAAACGTTATAGATCTTTGTGCGGCGCCCGGTGGTAAAACTTTCATTCTAGCATCGTTGACTGACAGTGCGATTCATTCATTCGATCTTCACGCACATAAAATCCGGTTATTGAAGAATGAGGCGGCTCGCTTGGGACACAAAAATGTTTTTGCCGAGCAGCATGACGGAACTGTGCAGATTCCCGAAGCCGCAAATTCGGCTGATTTTGTGTTATGTGATGTGCCTTGCAGCGGACTGGGCATGATGTCAAAAAAGCCGGACATCAAATATAAAACATATAACAGCGAAGAGTTTACAAATGTTCAATACTCTATTCTGCAAAATGGTGCATTTTATTTAAAAAACGGTGGACGGCTTGTTTATTCCACTTGCACCATTGATCGCAGAGAGAACGAATGGTTAATTGAACGTTTCTTAAATGAAAATCCGCATTTTTCCAAAGATTCTTCACTCTTGAATGAGGGAGAAAAACTTTATCTGCCAAAGCAGGGAAGTGACGGATTCTATATTGCAGTATTAAAAAAGGACTAAGCGATTGAAACAAGACCTGAAATCTTTGACAATTGAAGAACTAACCGCTTACATAAAAGACTTGGGGCAACCTGCATTTCGAGGAAAGCAGATATTTCAATGGTTACACCGCGGTGCAGAACGGTTTGACGAGATGACCAATCTGCCCAAGAGTTTACAGGTGATCTTGGAAGAGAAAGCATCTATTGCAACGCTTCGAATCTATAAACGATTTGAATCAAAACTGGATGATACCGTCAAATACCTCTTTCTTTTGGAAGACGACCACATGATCGAGTCGGTTGTTATGAAATATCATCATGGGTATTCTATTTGTATTTCGTCCCAGGTTGGTTGCAGAATGGGCTGTTCCTTTTGTCAATCAACAAAAAACGGGTTGGTTCGTTCCCTCACAGCGGGGGAGATCTTAGATCAGATCTTAAAAGCGCAAAAGGATCTTGGCATCCGCATCAGTAATGTGGTAATGATGGGAATCGGCGAACCATTGGATAATCTGAAAGAGGTTATCAAGTTTTTAAAGATCGTAAATGATCCCGAGGGAATCAATATCGGTTATCGACACATCTCTCTTTCTACCTGTGGTCTGGTGCCGGGAATCGGCGAACTTGCCCAAATGGACATTCCCATTACATTATCCATTTCTCTCCATGCATCAACCGATGAAAAGCGTTCTGCAATCATGCCGGTTAATCGTAAATATTCCTTAAACAAGTTGCTTACTGCTTGCCGAGAATATCAAAAGGTGACCGGGCGTCGGATTTCATTTGAATATGCAGTAATTGATGGAGTAAATGACCGCAAAGAAGATGCTGAGCAATTGAGCCAACTGCTAAAAGGGATTCTTTGCCATATAAATTTAATTCCGGTCAATCCAATTGAGGCCGGTAGCTACCGCCCGCCTTCAAAAAAGAATATTCTGCTCTTTCAGGAGCATTTGATAAAACTGGGCTTAAATACAACAATCCGCCGCACCCTTGGAGGCGACATTTCCGCTTCCTGCGGACAATTGCGGCATAATAATCTCAAAAAGGAGGAATTGTCATGAAGATCGTTGGCAATAGTGATATTGGCAGGGTACGCAAGGAAAACCAAGATGCATTTTGGTTTTCCAATCCCACAGAAACAACCGGCGTTGGTGTCGTTTGCGATGGCATGGGCGGCGTTAAGGGCGGTCAAGAAGCAAGCAAAATCGCTGTTGATCGCATTAGTGAATGGTTTTCCAACCACTCTGTCGCATCGGCATCTAAAAAGAAACTGATCCATTTTATGCAGGATTGTAACCGCGCCGTTGTTGACGGAGCGAAAGACAACTCTGAATACATCGGCATGGGAACGACCATGGTTCTTGCTATGGTAAATGAACAATCGGTAACCATTGCCAATATTGGCGACAGCCGCGGATATCATATCACAAACGGTAATATTCAGCAGATAACCAAGGATCATTCTGCGGTGCAAGAATTGGTGGATAACGGGAAGATTACCGAGCGTCAAGCGCGGATTCATCCCAATAAAAACATCATCACCCGTGCTCTTGGCATTGAAAGTGAGGTTGAAGTGGATCTCTTTGATGTGAATACCACTGCGGGAGATGTAATCCTTTTATGCTCAGATGGACTGACCAACATGGTTGATGAAAGTGAAATTCAATTTGAGGTTTCAGGCGGGGTATTTGAGGACCTCCCTCAACGATTGATTGATCTTGCAAACAGCAGAGGCGGCACGGACAATATCACCGTTGTTGCTATTCAGATATAAGGAGGATTAAAAGATGGAAAAATACATCGGAAAAGTTTTGAATGACCGCTATATGATTACCGAGGTTGTTGGTGTTGGCGGCATGGCTTATGTTTATAAGGCGTTCGACAAAATCTGCAACCGAGTGGTTGCCGTTAAGATCTTAAAAGATGAATTTATGTCCGACGCGCAGTTCCGTCGCCGCTTTACCAATGAATCCAAAGCTATTACCATGCTTTCGCATAATAATATCGTGGATGTTTTTGATGTTTCTTTAGAAGGCGATTCTCTTTATCTAGTAATGGAGTACATTGATGGCATCAACCTGAAGGAATACATGGAGCGCAAAGGTGTTTTATCCCCGGTAGAAGCCCTTCATTTTGTAAAACAAATTCTAAAAGGGCTTGCTCATGCTCACGAACGCGGTATCGTTCATCGGGATGTAAAGCCCCATAATATCGTTTTATTAAAAGATGGTACCATCAAAATTACTGATTTTGGTATTGCACGTTTAACGAAGTTTGATACTCAAACCATTAGTGATATGGCGATTGGTTCGGTTCATTACATCAGCCCCGAGCAAGCAAGCGGTGATCGCACGGATGCACGTAGTGACATCTATTCGGTTGGTATTATTCTTTATGAAATGTTGACCGGTCAGTTGCCCTTTGAAGCAGATACGGCGGTTGCAGTTGCTCTTAAGCAGGTTCAAGCTCAGCCCGAACTTCCCACAGAACTTAATTCTGAAATTCCCCAAGGTTTGGAAGATATCGTTTTAAAAGCCATTATGAAGGATCCTGCCATTCGTTATCAATCCGGTGGCGCATTTTTGGCGGATATTGCTTTGTTTGAAGCGGATCCCACCATTACGTTCTCCTATTCTGCCGCCCCTGTTTATGAAGAGGAAGAGGAAAACACTGATAATTCCCCCACACTTTTTGCTTCGGATTTGATCAATGAAGAAAGCGAAGAAGAGGAGGAAGAGGAAATCATGGATGAACCGGTAGAGAAAACTTTCAAGAATACCTGGCTCCCCATCATTGCCGGAGTTGGCACTGCCTTTTTGCTCTTACTTCTGGTGGGCTTGGGAATCATCTTCCAGAAGGAATTGTTTACAGAAGATACCGTTCTTTGTCCTCAAGTTGTTGGTTTAGATCTGGAGGCGGCAAAATCACAGTATAATTTTGAATTTATTGTCAATTCCTATATTTCCAGCGACGATTATCCCGATGGCGCCATCATTTCTCAAAGCCCGGTTGGAAACACAAAGATTGAGAAAAACAGTACCATCACCGTTGTTGTTAGCAATGGTCCTGCGAGTATTAATAAGAATCCCACCGAAGTAACCGGCGATAATTATGTTCCGGATGTTTTAAAATTTTCCAGAGCAGATGCGATTGCCGAATTTAAGCGCCAAGAAATCTCTTATAAAATCGAAACAAAACATGATGAAGAAATCCCGGAAGGGTATGTTATTAATACCTATCCTACCCCCGGCAAAGAAATTACCAACGATACTACCGTTATTATTTATATCAGTAAGGGTCCCGAAGTGGTGGAAGAACCCGAGGTGGAAATGATCACCATGCCGGATCTTACCGGGCTGTCTTTAGAGGTTGCAAAAACTACTCTCAAAAACAATAAATTGCAATTGGGTACCGTATCTGAAAAACATCATGACGAGATCGAAAAAGGATTGGTTTGCTCTCAGAGCGTTTTGAAAAACAACGAGGTGGAAGAAGGCGCAACCATTAACCTGGTCATTAGCCTTGGTCCTGAAGAAGAGGAAGAAAAACCCACCGATAAGCCGGAAGATGATCCTGAAAAGGAGCCATCTACGGAGCCGGATAGCGAAACCAATACAAAACCCGGTGATACTCCCGAAGACAATGAAAACGATTCAGAGAACACAACCGGAAAAGACGAAAGCAACGAATCCAACAGTGGCGAAAGCGAAACTGAAGGAAACGGCGAGAGTTCGTCTGCTGAAAATAAGAACTGACGTTTATGCAAGGGAAGATTATTAAACTCTTATCCGGAATTTATACGGTCTCTACTGAGGATGGACTCTATCAATGTCGGGCGCGGGGGAGTTTTCGCAAAAGCGGAATCTCTCCCGTACCCGGTGATGAGGTTGAGATTTTGGCATTGCCGGATCATACCGGACGAATTGATCAAATCTTGCCGCGTAAAAATTATTTGATTCGTCCCAATGTTGCAAATGTGGATGCGCTGTGTTATGTATCAGCATTTTCCAATCCGTCACCATTTCCGTATACCATTGATAAAATGCTTGTAATTGCACAAAGTCAAGGTATTACTCCGATTCTGGTATTCAATAAATGTGATTTGCCTGATACGGAACAGGTGTATGATTTAATTGACCGATATCGAAACCTTGGCTATGCGGTGTTTTGTGTATCCGCTGAGGCAAAAGAAGGAATCGACGAATTACGTACCGCTTTAAATAGCAAGACCGTAATTTTTGCCGGAAATACCGGTGTTGGGAAGAGTAGTATACTGAATATTCTTTACCCAACCCTTACATTGCAAACCGGTGAAATCTCTGAAAAGTTGGGAAGAGGTCGCCATACGACTCGCCATATTGAATTGTTCCCTGTTAACGGGGCTTTGGTCGGCGATACACCCGGCTTTGGCGCATTGGAATTGGAAGGATATACCATAAATCGAACAGATCTTGCCGGCTATTTTCCTGAATTTAAGCCCTATTTGGATGAATGTGCATTTTTGGATTGTTCTCACATTAACGA
>JAZNGR010000030.1:0-11987 GCA_045576575.1 Eubacteriales bacterium | reverse complement strand
ATATACACCCGATGGAGCAGGGTATCGCTGCGCACAATGCCGGCGCAATGATCGTAATAAGTCTCTTCCCCCACCTTCACCCAACATAATGCTGAATGGGTCATGGGAATCAAAATCTGATATTCGCGGTCAAAAACATAGACCGTGGGATGATATTGAAGCAATTCCGGGCGTTCCATTTTTGCACTCCTTCTTTTGATATCATCAGTATAACACGATGTTTTTAAAAAGAAAATAGCAAAAATAATTTTGTCAACAGAAACGCCAACAGCCCGCAAGCGGGAAAGGTCAAAATCCATGCCAAAAACAACTCTCGCACCACCCTTTTGTCCACCATTGCCTCCGTTCCCCCCGTTGCTGCACCCATCAGAGCACAGGTTTTAGCATGGGTGGTGCTGACCGGCAATCCTTGAAAAGTGGAAAGCAATAAACTGAGCGTTCCCGCCAGATCGGCGGCAAAACCCTCGCGTGGTCGAATGTCCACCATCTCGCTGCCTACCTTGCGGATGATCCGCCCCCCGCCGCAAAGGGTGCCAAGGCTCATGATCCCGCTGCAAAGGAGCATGCCCCAAAGGGGCAATCTCCCCGGCTGATTTAAAAACAAAAGAGCGGCAAACTTAGGCGTATCTTGCAGCCCATGGGCAAATGCCATTAACGCCGCCGCCCAGCGCTGTCCCCAAAGCCAGAGCTGCGGGCGCTCCGCCATCCGCCGAAACCAAAAGGAAAGGATCCATCCCCCCAAAAAGCCCAAGGATACCGAAAATACCAGCCCCACCGCCACCTTCCCTACTGCCCATGGCGAAATGCCGCCGGCACCCAGCGCCATAGCGCCGCCCATCACCGCCGCCATTAGTCCGTGACTTTCGCTGGTAGGGATCCCAAAAACCCAAGCCGCAACCGCCCAAACAATCACCGCAACCAACACCGCCGCTAAGGCGGCGGATCCTGCCCCATCGGCAGAAAACGCACCCAACTCTCCCACCGTTTCAGCAACCCCTTGCCCCAGCACCAAGGCGGCAACACCTCCCAAAAGATTCATCCCCGTTGCCATCCAGACTCCCTGCCTCATGGTCATGGCTCCGGTGGAGACCCCCGCCGCAATGGCGTTTGGCGCATCGGTCCACCCATTGACAAACAAAACCCCCAGTACTGCTAAAAGCATAAAACCGTCCATCCCGCACTCCTTCCTGCGCGCCGCGTTCGCTCTATGCTATTATCTATTCATCCCGCCCGCACCGCTATGCCTCCTCCCGGTCTCTCTTCCTGTCCGTTCTTTCAACAAATCATACGCCTATGCCCAATTCATTTGACAAACCGGGCACCTACGCCCAATATAATTGACATGTGCACAATTTATTTGACATTTTGGTCTTTTATGCACAATTGAATTGACAATTTGAATTTCTGTGCACAATTCCTTTGACAAAACGCGACTTGATGCACAATTTAATTGACAGTACGCCCAATTCAATTGGGTTTTGCGGCGCAAATGCACAATTGAATTGACAAAACGGTAGATTATACACCATTCCATTGGTACAAAACCCATTCATTTGGTACGAAAATCCCCATATACCAATTCAATTGGTACGAAACCCTGAGAAAGCCAATTCTTTTGATACAACGCTATGAAATGCAATTTTACCATGATGTTTCGACGAATGGGGAGGAGAGCGCTTGACGAGGAAACGGGGCTATGATATAATGCAGCCAAGAAAAAGGAGGGATCCCCCATGGAACAAAAGATCATCGGCGGGCTGGACTGTTTGGTACGCGCGCCCAAGGGCGCCGAAGGGAATGCGCGCCATCCCATTTTGATTTATCTGCACGGCGCAGGCACCCGAAACAATATGGAGGCTTTAAGAAACGGCGTTTTTTTAGCCGCTCTGGAGCAGCAGAGCAATCTTCCCTTTTTGGCGGTTTGTCCCCTTTGCACGAAGAACACTTGGTTTGATCATTGGCATCAATTAAAGGCTATGGTGCAGGAACTGGCGGCGATGCCTTCCATTGACCCCACCCGCATCTATCTCACCGGTGCCAGCATGGGCGGGTATGCCACCTGGCAATTGGCCATGAGTATGCCGGAATACTTTGCCGCCATCGTCCCTATTTGCGGCGGCGGAATGTATTGGAACGCGGGGCGATTGGTCTCCATTCCTGTTTGGGCTTTCCACGGCGCCAAGGACGGCACCGTTCTTCCTGCCGAATCGGAGAAGATGGTCAACAAGATCAACACCCTGGGCGGCAACGCCAAGCTGACCCTCTATCCCGATAACGGTCACAACGCCTGGACCGATACCTATAACAACCCCGAAATTTATGCCTGGCTTCTCTCCCATAAGAAAAAAGAAGCCCCTCTTTTACCCGATCAATATACCAACGCCGAAATCTACGGTTAATCCAAGGATCCCCTTGCGCAGAAGCGCAAGGGGATCTTTTTAAGTCCTGTTTTTTGGACAGTGTTTTTTCTATACTGGTACTCGGAAAAACCTTGATTTATTACACCATATATTATATAATTATGGTGTATAAATATATAAAATCTCTTGTATAAAGGAGTACATGATCATGGCAGATAAAAAGGATGCTCTGGCAAAGGCCTTAGAGCAGATTGAGAAGCAGTTTGGCGCCGGCGCGGTAATGAAAATGGGGGACAATACCCACATGAACATCGAAGTGATCCCCACCGGATCTCTTTCGCTGGACTTGGCGCTGGGCGTTGGCGGAATCCCCAAGGGCAGAGTGGTGGAGATCTACGGACCGGAATCCTCCGGTAAGACCACCGTTGCTCTTCACGTTGCCGCTGAGGCACAGAAGGCAGGCGGCATTGTTGCCTATATCGACGCGGAGCACGCTTTAGATCCTGTTTACGCTGCCGCTTTGGGTGTGAATGTGGATGATCTTTTAGTTGCCCAGCCCGACAACGGGGAGCAGGCGCTGGAGATCGCCGAGCAATTGGTGCGTTCCGGTGCCATTGACCTGATCGTTGTGGACTCGGTTGCTGCGCTGGTTCCCAGTAAAGAGATCGAAGGCGAGATGGGCGATTCCCATGTGGGTCTGCAGGCACGCCTCATGAGCCAGGCGCTGCGCAAACTGACCAGCGTTTTGGGCAAGACCAACTGTGCCGCCATCTTTATCAACCAATTGCGAATGAAGATCGGTGTGATGTATGGCAACCCTGAGACCACCACCGGCGGTAATGCGCTGAAATTCTACTCCTCTGTCCGCATTGATGTGCGCCGCACCGAGACCTTAAAGGCCGGCGGCGAGATGATCGGAAGCGCTACCAAGTGTAAGATCGTGAAAAACAAAGTTTCTCCTCCCTTCAAGGTGGCGGAGTTTGACATTATGTATGGCGAAGGCATCTCCAAAGAGGGCGAACTTCTGGATCTTGGCGAAAAGCTCAAGTTGGTAAAGAAGAGCGGCGCTTGGTTCTCTTATAAAGAAGACCGCATCGGTCAAGGGCGCGACAATGCCAAGAAATTCCTCAGAGAGAATCCTGCCATTGCTGCTGAACTGGAGGAGGCCATCCGCGCCAATTTCGATACCTTAAGAGAGATGGACAGCAAGGTAAAGCCTGCTGCCAAGAAGGCCACTGCCGCAGCTCCCGCCGAGGCGGAGACTCCGGTAAATCCGCCCGTTTCCTTGGATGTTTCTGCGGATGACTTCGAATAAGCCGGAGATCACCGCCATCGCTTTAAACCCCGCCCATCCCGGCAAACGGGATCTCTTTATCGACGGGGAATTTTACTTAAGCGTGCCGGTGGAATTTTTAGACGATCTTTATGTGGGCGCTCCCTTCGGCGAAGAGGAAGAAGCAGCACTGTTGCTTGCCGCCAAATTGGTCCCTGCCAAAGAAAAGGCCTATCAATACCTTGCCTACGGAGATCTTTCCCGCAAACGATTATATGAAAAACTGACCCGCTTCGGCATTGAAGAAGAGGTGGCGGACGCGGCTTGCGCCAAAATGGAGGAGCAGGGCTTTATCAACGATGAGCGGCTGGCTTCTTCCTTGGCGGAGCGATACGCCGCCTCCAAAAAATGGGGCCCTCGCCGTATCCTGCAAGAACTATATCAAAAAGGAATCCCCATGGACCTTGCAAAAGCGGCAACCGAAGACTTAGAAACCGATTTCACCGAATCGGTGGAATATCATCTTGACACCAAATACCGCGGACGCGATTATTCCGACCGCAAAGAGGTGCAGAAGGTGATTCAAGGACTGATGCGGCTTGGCTTTGATTACGACACCATCCGCAGTGCAATCTATCAAAGAACTGAGGATTTCGATGAGTAAAATTGGATTCATCGGGTTGGGGTGTGAGAAAAACACCGTCAATACCGAAAAAATGATGGCGGCCATCCGCGCCGCGGGGCATACCTTAGTCTCCGACCTGGAAAATATTGACCTTGCCATCATCAATACCTGCGGTTTTATTGAAAGCGCCAAGCAGGAAGCCTTAGAGACCATCTTTGAGGTGGCGCAATTAAAAGAAGAAGGCAAAGTCGATAAGATCTTGGTTACCGGTTGCCTTGCGGAGCGATACCAAAAGGAGATCGCCGCCGAACTGCCGGAAGTAGATGGTTTTTTGGGCGTTGGCAGTTTTCAGCGGGTCGCCGAGGCGGCAGATGCCCTTCTGCGGGGCGAAAAGGTAGCCTATTTTGACCCCAAGGAGCAGTTGCAATTGGAGGGAGAGCGGATCGTGACCTCCCCTGTTCATACGGCATACATCAAGATCGCCGATGGGTGCAATAATCGCTGTGCCTACTGCTGTATTCCCGATATTCGGGGGCCTTTCCGCAGCAGACCCATAGAAAATATTATCGCCGAAGCGGAAAAATTGGTGGCGGAAGGGGCCAAGGAGCTGATCCTCATCGCCCAGGATACCACCAACTACGGCATCGACCTCTATGGGGAGCGCCGCCTGCCCGATCTGATCCGCGCCATCGCCAAGATCGACGGTCTTTGTTGGCTGCGGTTGCTCTATCTTTACCCCGATAAGATCAGCGATGAGCTGATCGACCTCTTTGCCACCGAGGAGAAACTGCTGCCCTATATCGAGATGCCCATTCAGCATGGTGTCGGCAGTGTTTTGAAGCGGATGAACCGCCCCGGCGACGAAGAGCAACTTTTGGCTCTTTTGGAAAAGTTAAGAGCAAAGGTTCCCGATGTGACCCTGCGGACCACCCTGATCGTTGGCTTCCCCGGAGAAACCGATGAGGAATTTGATGCTCTTTGCCGCTTTGTACGCAAAGCGAAGTTTGATAAATTAGGCGTTTTCTGCTATTCCCGCGAGGAAGACACCCCCGCCTATGATTTCCCCGACCAAATCGAAGAGGAAGTCAAAGAAAAACGGCGAGAGATTCTCGACACGGTGCAAACCGATGTGGTGGAAGAAAAGCAAGCCGCCCTTCTGGGCAAGACCCTCACGGTTTTGGTGGAAGGGTATGACCGATTCGGTGAGTGCTGGTTTGGCAGAAGCGTTCGAGAAGCCCCGGATATCGACGGTAAAATTTTCTTTACCGGCGGCAATGATATTACCATCGGCGATTTTCTCCAAGTGGAGATCGAAGAAGCCATGGATTATGATTTGATTGGAGTTGCATTATGAATACCCCCAATAAACTGACCCTTTTACGCGTTTTGATGATTCCCGTTTTTATGGCGGTCTTTTTGCCTGTTCCCGCCCCTTGGGCACCTCTCCTTGCTGCCGCTGTCTACGGATTGGCTTCTGCTACTGATGCCATTGACGGACACTTGGCGCGAAAAAATAATCAAATCACCGATTTCGGTAAGTTTTTAGATCCTTTGGCGGATAAAATGCTGGTCATTACCGCTCTGGTGCTGCTGCAGCATAAGGGATTGATCCACCCCATCATCACGGTGATCATCATTGCAAGAGAGTTGATGGTCACCTCCATCCGTTTGGTTGCGGCAGGAAGCGGCAAGGTGATTGCCGCAGGATGGTGGGGCAAGGCAAAAACGGTGACCCAGATGATCTCCACCCTTCTTCTGATGGTGGAGCCCGCCCTCTTAGGCAAGATCGAATTTGGATGGAACATCCCCTTCTTAACCGGCGCCGATCCCGAAACCACCGCTGTCTTCGGAGCGGCTGGAATGCTGATTGCCACCGCCCTCACCCTCATCTCCGGCACCGATTACCTGATCCAAAATTGGAAATATTTAGATTACCGCAAATAAAAAAAGGAACCCTTTATCGGGTTCCTTTTTTATATCCAAAATGGATTTACAGGCTCTGCTCTGCCTTCTCAACCAACTTCTTGGTCATCTGGCCGCCGATGTGACCCGCCTGAGCGGAAGTCAAATCACCGTTATAACCCTGCTTCAGGTCCACACCGATCTCGCGGGCAACCTCAAACTTCATCTTATCCAAACCGGCCTTTGCATTGCTCTTAACAGCTTTATCCATTTCATTTCACCTCCTTATCAGGTTTACACTTCTATTTTTGGCGAAATGAAACAAAAAATTCTGACAATTTCTGTTAATTGAAAATAGTGGCTTCGTTATTAAACAACGCGTCTACTTTTTGGCGGATGGCTTGGTTATAATCGGCGGAAAGTTCCGGATCATATTGCAACATTCGTTTGGCGCAGGTATTGGAAAGGGTCAAAAGTTCCAAATCGGTAGCGCAATCGGCGATCTGCATTTTCGGCAAGCCATGCTGCATGGAACCGAAAAAATCACCGGGACCTCTCAGTTCCAGGTCTTTATTGGAGATGGCAAAGCCATCGGTGGTGGAGCAGAAATATTCCAGCCGCTCGCGGGTTGCGGGGGATTTATGGTCGCTGACCAAAATACAATAGGATTGCATACTTCCGCGACCGACCCGCCCGCGCAACTGATGAAGCTGGGAAAGCCCGAATCGCTCGGCATTCTGCAAGATCATCAAGGTGGCAGTAGGCACATTAATACCCACTTCAATGACGGTGGTGGACACCAAGATCTTGGTCTCTCCTGCCACAAATCTTGCCATGGCAGCATCCTTCAAAGCGGGTTTCATCTTTCCGTGGATCATATCGGCGGCATCCCCATATTGCTCTTTGAGCGCTTCAAAGATGGCTTCGGCGCTCTTAAGATCCAGTTCTTCGTTTTCTTCCACCAAGGGGCAGACCATATAAACCTGCCCGCCGGCAGCGATTTGCTTTTCCATAAAGGCTTGCAAACGCTCGGAATAGGCGCTATCCACCAGATAGGTCTCGATCTCCTTACGCCCTGCAGGGCGCCCTTCCAAGACCGAAAGGTCCAGATCGCCCCAAACCATCAGCGCCATGGTACGGGGAATCGGCGTGGCGGACATCACCAAAATATGGGGTTTTTGCCCCTTATTGGCAAGGGTTGCCCGCTGGCGAACACCGAACCGATGCTGCTCATCGGCAATGACCAATCCCAAATTCTGAAAATGCACCTTCTCCTGCAAAAGAGCATGGGTACCCACCGCAAGATGGATCTCTCCCCGCTCCAAGGCGGCATAGGTCTCTTTTTTCTCTTTTTGGGTCATAGAACCCACCAAAAGCCCCGTTTTATACCCTAATTTTTCAAAAAGCGGGGCAAAATAAGCATAATGCTGGCGCGCCAAAATCTCGGTGGGCGCCATTACCGCCGCCTGATAGCCTGCGGAAAGGGCGGCATAGGTCGCCTCGCCCGCCACATAGGTCTTACCGCTGCCCACATCCCCTTGCAACAACCGATTCATGGCAAACTCTCCGCCAAGATCCTCAAGGATCTCTGAAACCGCTTGGCGCTGCGTATCTGTTGGAGTAAAGGGTTGCAGGTTTAAAAAACCATCGTCTGAATGACGAACCGGATAGTGGTTGGTTTCTTTTTCTCTTCGGGAATAAAGACCCAATCCCAATTGGAAATACAATAACTCTTCAAAAATCAGCCGACGGCGCCCTTTTAAAACATCTCCATGGCTTTTGGGAAAATGGATCAACGAAAGGGCTTCTTTAAATTCCGCCAATTGATATTTCGCTCTTAATTTTTCGGGCAAGGGATCGAAGATTCGTTCACTCAAAAGAGAAAAGGCTTCCTTAACCCAGCGGCGCAGTTGCCCTTGGTTTAATCCTGCAGTCAGCGGATAGACCGGCAGGATGGCAGGATTCTGCCCCTCTTTTAATTCTTCCACCTGGGGCGAGATCATATTCAAAAGGGATTTTTGATCCATTCGCCCATAGAAATTAAAGGTCTTGCCCTCTTTTAATTTCAATTTGATATACGGGTTATTGAAAAAGGTAACGGTCATCACCCCGGTATCATCGCCAATGGTGGCGCGGGTAAGGGTACGCCCCCCATAGATCCGCCGCTCCTCGGGAGGCTCCAATACCGTTGCAACGATGCTGACTGCCTCGCCCCGATGCATGGTCACCTCGTCGATGGGCAGGACCACCGAGCGATCTTCATACCGATGGGGATAGAGGGAAAGCAGGTCTTCCAGAGTAAAAAGACCCAATTTATTCAAAAGAGCGGCTCTTTGCTTGCCAACGCCGCTTAATTTCACAATCGGTGTGCTCAAAAAGCCACCCCCTTTTTATTTACTATACACGAATTTCTTGGATTTTGCAATTAGTTATTGTCTTCTATTTCAAATTAAGGTAGAATATAGATAAAAGGAAGTGACCATATGAAACGAATTTTGATCACCGGCGGAAGCGGCGCCATCGGCAGTATGACTGCCTATTTGGCTGTACGCAACGGCTATGAGGTCATTATGACCTATTATAAAAATAAAAAGACGGCGGAAAGTCTTTTGGAGGATCTGACCAACATGGGCGGCAAGGTCCGCCTTTGGCAAGGGGATCTCACCAAGGCGGAAGATCGCGAGCGCCTGATGGAAGATACCGGTTCTATTGATGTTTTAGTCAACAATTTCGGCGTTGCCCGCTATCAACCCTTTTATGAGGAAACCGATGCGGGAATGGCGGAATGTTTGGAAACCAACCTGCTTGCCCATATGGCGCTGACTCGCTTGGCACTGCCTGCCATGCTGACCAAAAAAAGCGGCGCTATTATCAATATCACATCGGTTTGGGGGCAGACCGGCGGTTCTTGCGAAGTAGCTTATTCTGCCGCAAAGGCAGGGCTCATCGGCTTTACCAAAGCCCTTGCCAAAGAATTGGCGCCCTCCGGAATCACTGTCAATTGCGTTGCTCCCGGATGTGTCGAAAGCAAGATGCTGGAAGATTTGGATCGGGAGGCGCTTAAAGAGATGATCCCCACCGGTCAACTGACCGGCGGACTGGATGTGGCAAAAGCGATCCTCTTCTTGGCGGAACAGGAACAGATTACCGGGCAGATTTTACCTGTAAACGGCGGTATGTATATCTAAATAAAAAGGATGTTCAACATTTCATTTGAACATCCTTTTTTATTATGCTTGAACAACTTGCTTCTTTTTTATGGGGTCCCGGCACGCTGCTTTTGGTGCTGGGCGCGGGAATTTATTTTACGGTTGGCTTAAGATTTCGCCCTTGGACGAAAATCAAAGATGCCTTTGGTGCCGCTCTTCATGGAGAGGAGGATGCGCCGGGAGAGGTCAGTGGGTGGGGCGCTCTTTGCACCTCTCTTGCCGCCACCTTGGGCACCGGCAATATCATCGGGGTTGCCACCGCGGTGGCGGCAGGCGGTCCGGGGGCGCTTTTTTGGATGATCCTCTCTGCCCTCTTCGGAATGGGAACCAAATACGCCGAGGGATTTTTGGCGATTCGCTTTCGTCGTCGCACGAAAAGCGGCTATATCGGCGGTCCCTTTTTCTATTTGGAGCAAGGACTCCAAAGACCTGCTTTGGCAAAACTATTTGCCTTCTCTTGCCTGATTTGTTGCCTCATCAGCATGGGCACCACCTCCCAGGTCAATGGTATGGTGAATGCAGCAAAGGCGGTCTTTCCCTCTCCCTATACCCCGCTGATAGCTGGAGCACTGACCACTCTTTTGGCAGGGCTGGTCCTAAAGGGCGGCATCAAACGGATCGCTTCGGTTTCTACCCTGCTGGTTCCGCTGATGGCAGCATTATACACCGGGTTGATTTTATGGCTTTTAATACAAAATGTTGGCAAAATCCCCGCTGCTTTGGTGTTGATCTTCCGCTCCGCCTTCGCGCCCAAGGCAGTCTTTGGCGGAGCTGCCGGTTTTACCCTGCAAAAAGCCCTGCGCTATGGATTGGGGCGAGGCATCTTTTCCAATGAAGCAGGAATGGGTTCTGATCCCATCGCGGCGGCAACCGCCAAAACTCAAAGTCCCGTCCGCCAAGGGCTGATCTCCATGCTGGGTCCCTTTTTGGATACGGTGGTGATGTGTTCCCTCACCGGGCTCGGAGTAGTGGTAACAGATGCTTGGCAAACACCGCATCTTGCCGGTGCCGATATCACCCTTTATGCCCTCACCCAACTTCCCTTACCCAAAGACCTTCTTTCGATCCTTTATATGCTTTGCCTGCTTTTTTTCGGCTTTTCCTCCATCCTCGGCTGGAGTTATTACGGCGAGCAAAGCCTTTGCTATCTCTTTCCACGCAGCCCCAAGGCAAAGGGGATTTTTCGTTGTCTCTTTTTAACTTTTTTAATGGTGGGTGCCTTTCTGACTGCCGACGCCACCTGGGCGCTGGCGGATATCTTCTGCGCCTTTATGCTGATTCCCAACCTCATTGGACTATTGGGGCTTTCAAAAATCGTTATTCAAGAAACAAAAAAAGAAGGCTGACGCCTTCTTTTTTTATCGGATCATTCCTGCAAATTCTTCCACCGATGTGGAGCGGGATACATATTTACGATAGATGCGAACAGGATCGGTCTTACCGGTCACAAAGGTGCTGCCCGACATAAATAAACCAAACTCATAATGCTCGGCGGTCTTTTCCAGCGAAAGATCCGACCATTTTCCCATCGGATAGCAAAGAACAAAGGGCTCCTTGCCGGTCAAGCGGGCCAGGGTGGCTTTGGAATTTTGCATTTCCGCATCCAGTTCTTCAGCGGTGCATTTACCAAGATCGGGATGAGAAACGGTATGGCTCTGGAATGAGACCAATCCGCTTTGATCCATCTCTTTAATTTGATCGGCGGTCAGATAATGGTTCGCGCCGATGGAACCGGTGATCATAAAGATGGTGGCTTTCATATTATACTTTTTCAGCAATGGGAAAAGATTGGTATAATTATCATCATAACCATCATCAAAGGTAAGGATGACCGGTTTCTCGATGGTTTCAATATGGGCAAGATCTTCAAACCAAATGGGAGTATAGCCTTTATCGGCAAGATATTGCAATTGCTTTTCCATATTGGCAGGAGAAACAAACAACCCTGCAATACCCCAAAGGTCATCACTGACCGCATGATACATCAGAACAGGAACTTCTTTTGCTTCAAAAAGGCTTTCCGCAGTGGGATAGCGGGTATAATACCGCTCCCCTTCCGGCGCCACATAACGATGGTACCCTGCCTCCTGCAGCGCATTTTCATAAGGAAGATACCAATTCTCCCCGTCAAACAGCGCATTGGGAGCATCGCCGCCGCTGGTATAGACCGTTTCCTGATTGCCCTCTGTAACGGTTAGGGTATGGGTCTCTATGCCGATCTGCTCTTGAGCACTGCCGCCGAGCAATGAAAGCAGAGCATCCGCCTTCATATAATCGACACCCTTCTCCTGATAGACCGCATCCAGCGCGATGCCATCCACCGTAACCGCAAAGGGCGCTGCCGCGGGCGCCGGATCGTAGATGGGGGTTGGCGGGGGCGGTGCCTTATGGCAACTGCATAAAGATAACATTAAAATAAGAATAAGGGAAATGATTCTTTTCATGGTTCTTTCCTCCTATCTTTATTCTATCAAAAATTCTTCTGAAATACAACAAAAAAAGACACCGCCAAGGGCAGCCCTTCGCAAGGAAGAAGCGGTTTTGAGAGCATCTTTTCCGCCCAAACAAATCAAAAAATCCCCGTAATGCGTCAGCATTGCGGGGATTTTGTTGTCTCG
>JAZNGR010000029.1:0-2958 GCA_045576575.1 Eubacteriales bacterium | reverse complement strand
GCGCACAGAACATCGTTCCCAACTCCACCGGCGCTGCAAAGGCTATCGGCCTTGTAATTCCCGAACTCAACGGCAAACTCATCGGTTCCGCACAGCGTGTTCCCACCTGCACCGGTTCCACCACCATCCTCGTTGCTGTTGTTAAGGGCCAGAACATCACCAAGGAAGGCATCAACGCTGCTATGAAGGCTGCTTCTTCCGCTTCCTTCGGTTACACCGAGGAGCAGTTGGTTTCCTCCGATATCGTTGGTATCACCTACGGTTCTCTCTTCGATGCTACCCAGACCATGGTTGCGAAGATCGACGAGGATACCTATCAGGTTCAGGTTGTATCCTGGTATGACAACGAGAACAGCTACACCAGCCAGATGGTTCGTACCATCAAGTACTTTGCTGAATTGGCATAAGTAGCTGCTCAATAAAAGCGTATTCGTGCGGAGTGCGAAAGCACTCCGCACCGTTTATTTTAAGGAGAAATGCTATGTCTTGGGAACTTGCCTATAACCATTTAAAGGAGCGGGGCTTTGAAGACCGCGCCATTCAGTTTGAAGTATCCTCCGCCACCGTTGCTCTTGCCGCAAAGGCTTTGGGCTGTGAGGGGGCTCATATTGCCAAGACCCTTTCTTTCGAGAAGGGGGATGGCTGTATTTTGGTGGTGGCTGCCGGCGACCGCAAGGTAGACAATCATCTCTTTAAAGAGCGCTTCGGCATGAAGGCAAAAATGCTCTCTGCTGAAAAGGTTTCGGAACTGATCGGTCATGAGGTGGGCGGTGTTTGCCCCTTTGGAGTCTCCTGCCCTGTTTATCTGGATGAATCCCTCAAGCGATTTGAGATCGTTTATCCTGCTTGCGGCACCTCCAGCAGCGCAGTGCGGCTGACCCCCGAAGAGCTTTTTGCTCTTTCCGGCGCCGAAGACTGGGTGGATGTAACAAAATCGTATGAATAATGGATCCTGCACAAAGGCATTTTTGTGCGACCTGCCAAAAGTTAAAAAAGTGTGGTTTTTTCTCACTTTTTTCTTGATTTTTGGCGTATAGTGTGGTATTCTGTTTCTATCACAAAGCCATTTGTCCGCCGAGAGTGGACAAATTTGTAAAAAGTATTGTAGGAGTTAACAAATGATCATTGGTTTGATGGGTTTCGGTACCATCGGTGCCGGCGTATATGAATTGGCGAAAAGCCGCGAGGATCTCCATGTCCGCTATGTGCTGGATATCCGCGAGCTGGGGATCCCCGAGTGGACCACCCGCGCGGAAGACCTGTTTGAAGATGCAGAGGTGGATACGGTCATTGAAGTCATGGGTGGGTTGCATCCTGCTTATGAATTTGTGACCGCGGCGCTGAAGGCCGGCAAAAATGTAGTGACCGCCAATAAATATCTGGTGGCCACTTATTATGATGAGCTGATCGCTCTGGCCAAGGAGAAGGGCGTTGCCTTCCGTTGCACCGCCGCAGTGGGCGGCGGCATCAGCTGGCTGACCTCTCTGGAGCGGGTGCGCCGTCTGGAGCCGGTGGTGGCGCTGGAAGGAATTATGAACGGCACCACCAACTACATCCTCTCAAATATGGCGAAAAACGGTTTGTCGTTTGAAACGGCTCTTTCTGAGGCGCAGGCGTTGGGTTATGCCGAGGCGGATCCTTCGGCGGATATTGATGGGCTGGATGTGATGCATAAATTGCTCCTTTCCGCCAATATTGCCTTTGATGTTTCCTTGGATAAAGAGGAGATTGACGTTTTTGGCATCCGCAATATCACCGATGATGATGTTTGGAACTTCAAGAGCCGTAATCTGACCTGTAAGTTGCTGGCGAGAGCCTTCCGGAAAGACGGAAAGATCGCCGCTTTTGTGCAGCCCACTTTGTTGCCCGAAGGTGCATTGACCGCATCGGTGCCTACCAACTTTAATTTAATCACCTATGATACTGCCTTCACCGGCAAAATGAGTTATTATGGGCAGGGCGCAGGGCGCTATCCCACCGCCGCTAATGTGGTGCAGGATTGCGTGGATTTGTTGAGCGGTGTCCAAAGGTTTTATGCCGATGGCGCGGAAAAAACGAAAGTCGATAATTCTATGGCAAAATACCAATACTATCTGCGTACCACCGCCGATACCTCTATGCTGGAAGCAGAAAAATGGGGTGATGGTATTTTGACCAAGGAAATGAGCGTTTCCGAACTTGCGGCTTTTATGGAAAAAGCCAAGGAAAGCGACCCCAAGTCCTTTGCGGCAGCGCTGAAGGTGGAGGAATAATCAATGTTAAAGGTGTTAAAATTCGGCGGCTCCTCCATGGCAGACGCCAGTCAATATAAAAAAGTAAAAGAGATCGTGGAGAGTGATCCCGCCCGCCAGGTGGTGGTGGTCTCCGCCGCAGGCAAGCGGTATAAGGAAGACCATAAGCTGACCGATCTTTTGTATCTCTGCCATGCCCATCTGCGGTATGGAGTATCGGTGGATTCGGTCTTTAATATGATCCGTGACCGCTATCTTGAAGTGAAAAAGGATCTGGGGTTGAAGGTGGATGTTGAAACTGAATTGGACCAGATCCGCAAGAAGATGGATAAAGGCATCAGCGAGGAGGAGCTGGTCTCTCGGGGCGAATATCTTTCCGCTATGCTGATGGCCGATTATCTGGGCTTTGATTTTGTGGACGCGGTGCAGTGGCTGAAATTCCGCTATGACGGTACTATCGACCGCAAGGCCTCTTATGAAGCCCTCAAGCAGGTGGTAGACGGCCGCAAGGTGGTCATCCCCGGCTTCTATGGAGTGATGCCTGATGGGCGGATCAAGACCCTCTCCCGCGGCGGCTCCGATATTACAGGCGCCCTGGCGGCAGCCGCCTTGGATGCCGATGTCTATGAAAACTGGACCGATGTTTCGGGTATTCTGATGGCTGATCCCCGCATTGTGGAGGATCCTCAGCCCATCGAGCGGGTGACCTATAATGAGTTGCGGGAGC
>JAZNGR010000028.1:0-19618 GCA_045576575.1 Eubacteriales bacterium | reverse complement strand
TCTTCCAGCAGGTCTTCCATTGCAACTAAAATTTCTTCGATCTTCATCCTTAAATCTCCTTTTTCTCAAATGCTTTTTTAATATCTTCCACCACTGCAGGATGAACAAAATCGGCTATATCCCCACCGTTTCGTCCTACTTCTTTCACAATGCTGGAAGAGAGATACATATATTGGGCGCTGGTATTCAAAAACAATGTCTCCAGCTGAGGGTTCAGTTTCTTATTGGTCAGCGCCATCTGAAACTCATACTCAAAATCGGTCACCGCCCGTAAGCCCTTCACGATAGCAACCGCATTATACTCTTTTGCACAATCCACTAAAAACCCCGAGAAAGTGATGACCTCCACATTAGGCAGATCAGTCAGGCAACGGCGCAAGAGATCCATCCGCTCCTCCACGGAAAACAGCGGGGTTTTGGCACTGTTGGCCAATACCGCCACATAGATCTTATCAAAAAGTTTAGCGGCGCGATTGATGATATCCAAATGTCCCAAAGTGACCGGATCAAAAGAGCCCGGGCAAATAGCAACTTTCATGGTTCATTCCTCTTTTCCAAAAGGGTAATCTTAACGGTGCCCTGGCGGTATTCTTTCCGAAGGGTCATACCGCATAAGGGAAGTTCCTCCTCCGCACCGGTCTCTGCCGCAATTAATGCACCTTCCGGCAATAACGGTGCCAATCGAGAGATGGCATCGGCGCAAAGTCCCTTTCCATAGGGCGGATCCAAAAAGACCAGCGAAGGACGTTTTTGCTCCCTCTCTATCATTTTAACACACATAATATAGTCGATGCAAGTTTCTTTTGAACTATTTTCAAAGTTACAACTTAAAATATTGCTTTTTATTACTTTTATAGCAGCAGGATTACTGTCATTAAACCAGCAATAAGCAGCGCCGCGAGAAAGGGCTTCCAATCCCAACTGACCGCTCCCCGCAAAGAGATCCAGCACATAGCGGTCGGCAACCTCAAACTGAATGGCGGAAAATAACGCCATCTTCAGCCGCTCCAGGGTAGGGCGGGTATCCTCTCCGGGAAGGGTATTCAGTTTTTTTCCCCGACGAATGCCGGCAACAATTCGCATCATAACTCTTTAAACTCCTTCGGCATAATAGCGGCAGACGGCCTCTGCCAGAAAAAGAGGGATCCCCGCCTTCTCGGCGATCTCTTGGGCGGTGGCCTGACCGATACCCTTGGGATAGGCCTTCTTGAATTTTTTTAACCGCGCCTCCCCCATTCCGGGCAGGTCCAGAAGGGGCGAGCGGGTCATTTTTTTACTGTGCTTTTTCTTCATATAGGTGATGGCATAGCGGTGGACTTCTTCTTGCAATGAAGCGAAAAATCCGTATAAGGCAGGGTCGCTCCGCAGATCCAGCTCCCCGTTGAAGGAAACCAGACCCCGGGTACGGTGGCGGCGATCCTTTACAAGCCCGTAAAGGGGAATTCCTTCACAGAGATCGGAAACCGCATGGATATGCTGAATTCCGCCGTCCATCAAGATCACATCGGGCTTGCCGCCAAACTCCTCATCCTCCAGATGGGAAAGGCGGCGGGCCAGCATCTGGCGGGTGGCGGCATAGTCATCCTGCATCAGCTGATCCTTGATCTCAAACCGCCGATAGGCGCTGCGCTTAAAGCGCCCCTCTTCCCAAACGATCATACCGCCCACCATGGATTCACTACCGAAATTGGAGATATCATACATCTCGATCCGCTTGGGCGGTTGGGGAAGCCCCAGGGTCTCGGCGATGAGCAAGGCCATCTTACGCACCCGATCGCCCCCCGCTTCCCGCTCGGCAAGCTTTTCTTGGGCGTTTTTGCGGCAAAGGGCAAGGAGCTCTGTCCCCTTTCCTCTTTGAGGGTAGCGTAAAATTACACTGCTGCCCCGCAGCTCCGAAAGGTACTCCGCCATCAGCGCCTCTTCTTCGGGAGCAAAAGGCAGAAGGAGTTCCTTGGGCAACTGGGCTTTTTCCCGATAATATTCCTGCAAAAAGGCGCCCACCCAGTTTTCTTCCATTCCGTCGCGGAACACAACGGTATCCTGCATCAGCAGCCGACCGCCACGGATCATCAGGATGCCTACCGCCAGCAGATCACCTAAGCGAACGGCATCAATAATATCCCGATCGGCACTTTTATCATCAGTCACGATCTGGCTTTGCCCCAATTTCTCGATCTTTACGATCCGATCCCGCAAGGAGGCCGCTTTTTCAAATTCCAAATGTTCCGCCGCCTGCTCCATACGGGCGGTCAGCTGCGCCACCAGAGCGCGGTAATCTCCCTTCAAAAAGGCGGTGACCTCCTCTAAACGCTCCTGATACTGCGCCTCGCTGACCTTCCCGGTACAGACGCCGACGCAATTGCCGATATGATACCGAAGGCAAGGCCGCCCTTTGCCGAAATCCCGCGGAAATTGCCGATTGCAGGTGGCAAGACCGAAGAGATCATTGGCGGTGCGTACAATTTCAGCCGCCGCGCCCATCTGAGGAAAGGGGCCGAAGACCTTCTTCCCTGCCTTACTCTCCCGCCGCAAAATCTCCAGGCGCGGATAAGGATTTTTCAGATCCAGAGCCACATAGGGATAGGTTTTATCGTCTTTTAAGAGGATGTTATATTTGGGTTCGTGCTCCTTGATCAGTTGATTTTCCAGGATCAAGGCTTCCATTTCGGAATTGACGCAGATATAATCAAAATCCGCCACCTTTTCCACCATAGCCATCACCTTGGCGGTATGGCTTTTCACACCGGTGAAATAGGAGCTGACGCGGTTCTTTAGATTCTTGGCTTTTCCCACATAGATAATGGTGTCATCTTTATTTTTCATCAGGTAGACACCGGGACGGGCAGTCAGAACTGCCAGCTTATCGGTTACTTTTTGGGGAAAGGTCATTCCAACTGCCTCCTTTACTAAGTTATTTTTATTTTAACATAGTTTTTACTTGAACGCCACTGTTTCTTATGATAAAATAGTAAAAAAATTAAAGGGGATTTTGGAATATGATCAAACTGATGGTCTTTGATATGGACGGAACGCTGAACGATACCACCACGCTGATTCCGACCTATGTGAATAAAACGCTGGAGCATTACGGTGCCAAGGCTCTGCCCAACGAAACGGTATTGAGTTATGTTGGCTTCGGGGGGCTGGATCTTCTGAATAAATGCGCCCGCGATGCAGGGCTTGATAAAACTGCCGAGGAGATGTTTCCCTACTACGACAGCCTGTTTCAGGCGGATCCCGCCTATTCGGTGGTGCCCTATGAAGGGATCAAGGAGACCTTGGCCGCTCTTCGGGAGAAGGGGATCCATCTGGTCATCCTTTCCAACCGCCCCCATCACCAGACCCTTTGGATCGTGGATAAGACCCTGGACGGGTATTTAGACGAGGTATACGGCCATCGGGAAGGCTTCCCCAAAAAGCCCGATCCCACCGTTTTACATCAAATTATGAAGGATAATAACTGCACTGCCGAGGAATGCCTTTATATCGGTGATATGACCTTTGATATGGATGTTGCTGTCAATGCGGGCGTTCGCTCGGTCGGCTGCCTTTGGGGCATCGGCGGTGCTGATCAGGTTGGCGGCGCCGACTTCCCCATCGAAAAACCCGCCGACCTCTTGAAGATCATCGAGGAGATCCAATGAAAACATCCTGGAAAGCAACCATGATCGCCTGCTTCACCGGCTCTGCCTGCATGGCGATCATCAATAACTTTGCACCTCTTTTATTTCTCACCTTTCAGCAGGACTATCACTTAAGCTTTTCCCAGCTTTCGGTACTGATCGTTGCCAATTTCATTACTCAGATGATCGTGGATCTTCTGGGGGCGAAATATGCTGATCGGATCGGCTATCGCCCCTGCCTGGTCTTCGGGCATTGCTGCAGTGCTTTCGGTACCGCGGGCTTGGTATTTCTGCCGAAAATTCTGCCGCCCTTCTGGGGCTTGATCCTTGCGATGATGATCTCTGCCATCGGCGGCGGGATCAGCGAGGTATTAGTCAGCCCGGTCATGGAAGGCTGCCCCACCGAGAATAAATCAGCCATTATGAACCTGACCCATTCCTTTTTTTGCTGGGGCTTGATGGTGGTTGTATTGATCTCGGCCCTTTATTTCGCCCTCTTCGGCATTGAAAATTGGGAAATTCTGGCGATGATCTGGGCATTGATCCCCTTGATCAATGCGTTTCTCTTCTCGCAGGTTCCTATTCAACCGCCGGTTGCGGCGGAAAAGAGCAGCGGCATCAAGAGTCTGCTGAACCAACCGATCTTTTGGGTATTTGCCCTTATCATGTTTTCCTCCGGTGCCGGCGAGCTGGCGATGTCCCAATGGGTCTCCGCTTTTGCCGAGCAGGCTCTTGGGATCTCCAAGACCGTCGGAGATCTTTTAGGCCCATGCCTTTTTGCAGGCTGTATGGGGCTGACCCGTGTTTTCTTCTCGAAATTGCAGGAGCATCAGCTGCGGAAATGGCTGATCATCAGCGCCGCCCTTTGCTGCGGCACCTATCTGACAGCCGCCCTTTTCCCCGCTCCCATTATTTCTCTGGCCGCCTGCGCCGCCACCGGTTTCGGCATCGGCGGAATGTGGCCCAGCGCCCTGAGTCTTGCCAGCAAGCGTCTGCCCACCGGCGGAACAGCGCTTTTTGCCTTAATGGCAGTTGCGGGAGATCTCGGTTGCTCCGGCGGCCCCTCCCTGATCGGTACCGCCACCGACCTTTTCGGCGGCAATATGCGGGTGGGATTAGGGCTTGCCACCATCTTCCCCGCTTTGATTTTAGTTAGTGTTTTATTTTTAAAAAAGGAGAAATAATATGAAAGTTTGCATCATTCAGCCCCCCTATTCCACCGATCGAGAGCGGATGGACGAATATTTCAATATTGAGTTGGATCTATTAAACCAATGCGATGAGACCATGGATCTCATCGTTTTGCCCGAGGCTTGCGATATCCCCTGCCTTGCCGGAAGCAAGGAATACGCCGATGCCGCCAGCGCAAAGTATAATGCGCCTCTGCTGAAGGCCTGCAAAGAAACCGCCAAGCGTTGCAGCGCCATGCTTTTTGTTTCCGCTCGGAGCGAGGCAGAAGGAGGGCAACGCAATTCCACCTATGCCATCAATCCACATGGAGAGATTATCGGGCTCTACCATAAGCAGCATCTGACTCCCGGTGAAGTCAGCAAAAGCAAGCTGGATTCCGATTATACCTTTGAATTTTCGGAGCCTACCGTTATTGAGATGGAAGGACTGCGCTTCGGCTTTCTCACCTGCTATGATTTCTATTTTTATGAGATGTTTGCCAATATGGCGCGGCAGAATTTAGACATTATCATCGGTTGCTCCCATCAGCGGAGCGATACCCATCAGGCGTTGCAGATTATGAGTCAGCATCTGGCTTATAATACCAATGCTTATGTAGTGCGTTCTTCAGTCAGTATGGATGAAAACTCCCATATCGGCGGTGCTTCCATGGTGGTTGCCCCTGACGGAACGGTTCTGGCGCATATGAAAAGCGCCGTCGGGCTTGCCACCTGCGAAATTGACCCCAAGAAAAAATACTTCAAGCCTGCAGGCTTTGGAAATCCCCCTGCCGCCCATTATGAATACATTGAGCAGGGGCGGCGGCCTTGGAAATATCGCCCTGCGGGAAGCGCCATTGTGCGCCATGAAGAAATTATGCCCTATCCGCGGGTCTGCGCCCATCGGGGTTTTAATTCGATTGCACCCGAAAACAGTATGCCCGCCTTCGGCGCGGCCATTGCCATGGGCGCCCAGGAGATCGAATTTGATCTTTGGCCCAGCGCAGACGGGGTTGTTGTCTCCGCCCACGACCGCAATTTAGAGCGGGTATCCAACGGCGAGGGCTTGGTGGAATCGAAAACCTTGGCCCAATTAAAAGAATTGGATTTCGGCAGTAAGCACGGCCCGGAATTTGCGGGGCTGAAACTGCCCACCTTTGAGGAGATCCTTCAAAAGTTTTCCTGCCATTGCATCATGAATATCCATATCAAGACCCCCAATAAGACCGACCCTTGCGATCCTGCTTTTTTGCAAAAAATCCTGAGTCTGATTCATCAATACGATTGCCGCAAATATGTTTATCTGATGACGGGGAACGATGCGGTGATGCTGCAACTGATAGAACTGGACCCCACCATTGCGCGATGCATGGGCGCAGGCGCAGATCCTTGGGGAATTGTGGAACGCGCCATTCGGTTCGGTTGCAAAAAAATCCAACTTTTCAAGCCATATTACAATCAGGAGATGATCAACAAAGCCCATGCTCACGGTATCCGTTGCAACTTCTTTTTCTGCGACGATCCCCAGGAAGTAAAACAACTCCTTGGGATGGGCATCGATACCATTCTGACCAATGATTATCACCGCATCGCCGAGGAAGTAAAGAAATATAAAGCATAAAAAACAAATAAAAATGACCCCAACGGGGTCATTTTTATTATGTTAAGTTTTTTTATTCGCATCAGCATACACCTGAAGAAGCGCCTTGGCACCGGGCTGATACATATTATAAAACTGATCCTTTTGAAAACCATCGGAAAAGGTAAGTAAAAGATGATCCTTTTCCTTTCCGTCTTCCACCGAAATAAGGCTGTCCAATGTAACCGGAATGTTATAAACATAGTTGTAATAGAGCCGCTGTGCAGTAAGCACCATCCCGCTTTTGCCATTGGAAAAAAGAGAGGTATCCATCACATAAAGGATCTGCTCCGATGTTTCTTTACGGCCCATAATTTTTTCGGCGCCCGCCAATTGCTTTTCGGTAAGGCGAGCGGCAGGGACAAAGCGATGGGACAGACCGCTCTCCTTCAAGATCCGGTTGGCTTCGGAGACTGCAAGTTCCTCCAAAGACTGCCCAACAGCCGATGAGGGGCTTTCGTTCAGGGCGGGCAAAGGCTTTTCCTTCGGTTCTTCCGCAACCTCCGATACTGATATGGGTTCGGAGGGTTCGCCCTGCTTCAGCACTCGGGTCTCATCGGGGAAAGCAGCGACGATCTCTTCAAAATAATCCATCTTACGATTGGGAACAGTAAACGCTTTTACCCGCACCTTTTCATTATTACTGTTAAAAAACTGCTCAATACAGTTATTGAGCGTGATCGCCCGAACGGTTTTTTCTTCCTTGGGAAGATCGCGGGAGCGGATCTCATTATATACCTCGCGGCTGAATTGCACAATATCATCAATAGGCTCCGCATCCACCGCGATAAACTTCACGGCACCGAAATGCACAGCCTTGGTATATTCCTCAATTGTGCAGGAAAGTTCGGAAAAGCAGGGCTGGCTGACCAGCGAATGACGGCTGACATAATAGACCAGCAGAGAGCAATTCATATCCCGAATGGCATTCAATGCATCGTCCCGCCAGGAATCCTTTGTTTTATCCAAATTCTTCTCATCCAGCCAGATATTATAACCAAGCTCCTGAAAATGCAATACATCCCGCCAGACCTGCTCTTGATCCTTGGCACTGTAACTGACGAAAATATACGGCTCATCCATATTGCATGGCTGAATTCTCTTTAAAACATCAAAAAGCTGCATTGATGCACCTCTTTATTATGCGTGATACAATTTTTTGGTTTGATAGCGGGGCTCGCAGGTAAGGTTGATGCCCAGCTTACGGAAGGTCTGCTCATCCACACGGGAGAGGATCACCGAGGAATGGGCTTCCAGCCCCTTTAATTTCGGCAATTGATCCATCGCCTTCTTTGCCAGTTCATCGGTGGCGGCGCAAATAGAGAGCGCGATCAACACCTCATCAGTATGGAGACGGGGGTTATGGTTGCCCAACACGCCGGTCTTCATCCGCTGGATCGGCTCGATGATGGTAGGCGAAAGGAGCTGAACCTCATCGGCGATGCCGCCCAATTCCTTTAAAACATTCAGCAGCATCGAGGAAGAAGCCCCCAGCAAGGAAGAGGTTTTACCGGTCACGATCTTACCGTTGGGCATCTCGATGGCGGCGGCGGGGGCGGCAGTCTCTTCCGCCTTTTTCAGGGCGGCGGCCACGACCTTGCGATCCGCAGTTGTAATATGCATCTGATTCATCAGCAGCTCGATCTTGGAGGATTCATGGGATTCCGCAAGACCCTGGCGGATGGAGCAGAGAACCGCATAATAGCGGCGAATGATCTCTTGATTGGCGGCGGCGCGCACCGCCTCATCATCGCAAATGGCACAGCCTGCCATATTGACCCCCATATCGGTGGGGCTCTTATAGGGAGACTGACCCATGATCCGCTCCATCATAGCATTGAGCACCGGGAAGATCTCCACATCGCGGTTATAATTGATGGCGGTCTCCCCATAGGCCTCCAGATGGAAGGGGTCGATCATATTCACATCGTCCAGATCGGCGGTAGCCGCCTCATAAGCGGCATTGACCGGATGCTTCAAGGGAATATTCCAGATGGGGAAGGTTTCAAATTTCGCGTAGCCCGCCTTAATGCCCCGCTTATGCTCATGGTAAAGCTGGGAAAGGCAGGTGGCCATCTTGCCGCTTCCGGGGCCGGGAGCAGTAACGATAATAAGCTTGCGCTCGGTTTCGATATAATCATTTTTCCCAAAGCCTTCATCGCTGACAATGAGAGGGATATTGGAGGGATAATCGGCGATGGGATAATGGCGGTAGACCTTGATCCCCAGGTTCTGAAGCCGCTTTTCAAAGGCCTGGGCCAGGCGCTGACCGGTATAGCAGGTAATGACTACACTGCCTACAAAAAGACCAATACCGCGCAATGCATCGATCAGGCGCAGGGTCTCCAGATCATAGGTGATTCCCAGATCGCCGCGGCGCTTATTCTTCTCAATGGCATCGGCGTTGATCACAATAACGATCTCGGCATCGTCCTTCAGATTCAAAAGCATCTTCACCTTAGAATCGGGCTCAAAGCCGGGGAGCACACGGGAGGCATGATAATCATCAAAAAGTTTTCCGCCGAATTCCATATAAAGCTTATCCCCGAACATTGCGATGCGATCGCGGATATTCTGGGACTGCAGGCGGATGTATTCCGCGTTATCAAAACCAATCTTTGCCATTTTTCTTCCCTCCCGACAAAAATATACAAACAATACATTTATTATACTCAATTTCAAAGTTCGTTTCAAGGACTTTTTTAAAATAAATAAAAAAATAGGACCTGCAATGCAAGTCCTATTTTTATCAACTGTTTCTGGAACATTTTTCTGCATCGATGGCCAGCACCAGCATCAGCGCACAAAGGGCGTTTTGCGGGTCCGCCACATCAATGGTATAGGTATCGGTCCAATTCCAGATCTCCTTGGTAACGGTTGCGATCTGCCGGGCGGCGGGATCAATGATCCGATAATCCCATTCGAAGAAATCTCCCTCCACCTGCCAACCGTTGCAATCAATATGATACTTGGGTCGGAAGAAGGAAAACTCCCGATGGATACAGCCCATATACCGATCCCCCAGATACATCTCAAATTTCGGCAGGAAGGTAAAGATCCGCTCCCGAACGGTGCCGATCTCATTTCCTTGGGCATCAAAGATCTTCAGGCAATGACCCCAGGCCAACTGCCCTTTTACGGTATAGACCGTCTCCCCCGCTTCATTATAGATATCGTAACTGTCGAACCAGGAAAAGAAGCGTTGTTTGAATAAAAGTTTCATTTTATTTCACAAACAGCGATTTGCCGGTCATTTCGGCAGGGATCGGCAGCTCCAGCCACTCCAGCATAGTGGGCGCGATATCGCAAAGCTTACCGCCCTCACGCAGGGTGCAGGGATGGTTATAAACAATAAAGGGAACGGGATTGGTAGTATGGGCGGTAAAAGGAGAACCGTCTACATCCACCATCCGATCGGCATTGCCATGGTCGGCGGTAACAAACAGAGCGCCGTCCATCTTCTTGACCGCCTCGGCTACCTTGCCAACGCAGGTATCCACGGTCTCTACCGCCTGAACAGCGGCTTCAAACACACCGGTATGACCCACCATATCGCAATTGGCGAAATTGAGGATCACCACATCATACTTCCCGCTCTCGATATGAGCCACAACCTTTTCGCAAACCTCGGGTGCGCTCATTTCGGGCTGAAGGTCATAGGTTGCCACCTTGGGAGAGGCGATCAGCTCGCGATCCTCGCCCTCGGAAACGGTCTCTACGCCGCCATTGAAGAAGAAGGTTACATGGGCATACTTCTCGGTCTCGGCGATCCGCAGCTGAGTTTTGCCGCATTCTGCCAAATAGGCGCCCAGAGTATTATCCAAAGACTGGGGCTTGAAGGCAACCTGCACATTGGGCATGGAAGCGTCATACTGGGTCATGCAAACATAATACAGGGGAAATCTGCCGTTTCTGCGCTCGAAGCCCTCAAAAGCATCATCCACCAGGGTACGGGTAATCTCGCGGGCGCGATCGGGACGGAAATTGAAGAAGACCACGCTATCATCGGCAGAGATGGTGGCATTCTCCAGGCAGACAGTGGGCAGAACAAACTCATCGGTTACATTTTTGCCCTCGGCATCAACGGTTTCATAGGAAGCCTTGATGGCGGCAACGGGATCGGCATTCTTCACACCCTCGCCGTAGCAAAGAGCGGCATAAGCCTTCTCCACGCGCTCCCAACGATTATCGCGGTCCATTACATAGTAGCGACCCATCACGGTTGCCACCTGACCCACGCCGATCTCCTTACATTTTTCCACACACTCGGCAACAAAATCTGCGCCGCTGGCGGGAGGAACATCACGGCCGTCCAGGAAGCAATGAACATAGACCTTGGTAAGGCCGTTTTTCTTGGCCATCTCCAGCAACGCCCAAAGGTGGCTGTTATGAGAATGGACGCCGCCATCGGACATCAGACCCATCAGATGCAGAGCGGTGCCCTTTTCCTTGGCGTTTTTCATAGCACCCATCAGCGCTTCATTTTCAAAGAAATCGCCGTCCAGAGTGCTCTTGGTGATGCGGGTCAGTTCTTGATAAACCACGCGGCCTGCGCCGATATTGGTATGGCCCACCTCGCTATTGCCCATCTGACCCTCGGGAAGGCCAACATCCATACCGGATGCGCCGATCTCGGTGGTGGGGCAGTTTTCCTTCAAGGAATCCATATTGGGGGTCTTGGCGGTATAAATGGCATTGCCCTCGGTAACGGTATTATTACCGAAACCGTCCAGAATACAAAGTACTAAAGGTTTTTTATTCATCTTATTTAACCCCATGCACAACAACGGAGAAATCCTCAGCCTTCAGGGAAGCGCCGCCGATCAGGCCGCCATCCACATTGGGCTTGGCCAAAAGGCCTTCGGCATTCTTGGCGTTCATGGAACCGCCGTACTGCACGGTGATCTCCTCGGCGGCCTCGGCACCGAACATCTCGGCTACTGCGGCGCGGACAAAGCCGTTGCCTTCATCGGCTTGATCGTCGGTAGCGGTAACGCCGGTACCAATGGCCCAAACAGGCTCATAAGCGATGACAACATTCTTCAACTGCTCGGCAGTCACATTGGTCAGCGCCATCTTGGTCTGATACTTCAAGAGGGTCTCGGTATAGCCCAGCTCTCTCTGCTCCAGGGTCTCACCCACGCAAACGATGGGCTTCAGGCCTGCATTCAGAGCGGCCAGAGTACGCAGGTTTACAGTCTGATCGGTCTCGCCGAAATACTGACGGCGCTCGCTATGGCCGATAACGACATATTCCACTCCGCAAGCGGTCAGCATCTCTGCGGAGACCTCACCGGTATAAGCGCCGGAGGCCTTGAAATGGACATTCTCGGCACCGATCTTGATATTGGAGCCCTTGGCTGCCTCGATGGCCGCAGCGATATCCACATAGGGAACGCAAAGAACGACTTCGCATTTAGCATCTGCCAAGAGAGGCTTCATCTCATTGATCAGAGCGGCCGCCTCAGCGGGGGTATTGTTCATTTTCCAGTTGCCTGCAATTACATACTTTCTCATTTTAAACTCTCCTTATTACATTCCTTATTATGTGAAATTTGCGGAACGGAAATGCTTCCGTTCCGCAGATCATTCAGAACTTACTTATTGTTCAGAGCAGCGATACCGGGCAGTTCCTTACCCTCGAGGAATTCGAGAGAAGCGCCGCCGCCGGTGGAGATATGGGTCATCTTATCACCGAAGCCCAGAGTATTTACGGCAGCTGCACTGTCGCCGCCGCCGATAACGGTAACGGCATCGGTCTCAGCCATTGCCTTGGCAACAGCCATGGTACCCTTGGCCAGGATGGGGTTCTCGAATACACCCATAGGACCGTTCCAAACAACGGTCTTGGCGCTCTTTACAGCCTCTGCATACAGCTCGGCGGGCTTGGGACCGATATCCAGGCTCATCATATCGGCAGGGATCTTATCGGAATCCACAACGGTGGTCTCGATCTCAGCATCGATGGGGTTGGGGAAATCCTTGGTGATGGTGCAGTCCACAGGCAGAAGGAGCTTCACGCCCTTCTCCTCGGCCTTCTTCATCATCTCTTTGCAGTATTCAATCTTGGTTTCGTCCAGCAAAGAAGTACCGGTGGAATAACCCTTGGCGGCCAAGAAGGTATAAGCCATACCGCCGCCGATGATGAGGGTATCCGCCTTATTCAGCAGGTTCTCAATAACAGTCAGCTTATCGGCAACCTTGGCGCCGCCCAGAATGGTCACAAAGGGACGAACGGGAGCGTCAACAGCGTTGCCCAAATACTGCAGCTCTTTTCCGATCAGGTAACCGGCAACGGCTTCCTTTACATAGCTTACAACACCGACGGTGGAGCAATGAGCGCGGTGAGCGGTACCGAAAGCATCGTTCACAAAGATATCAGCCAGGGAGCCCAGCTCTTTGCTGAACTCTTCGCCGTTCTTGGTCTCTTCCGCACGATAGCGGGTATTCTGAAGCAGAACCACATCGCCATCCTTCATAGCGGCAACAGCAGCCTTGGCATTTTCGCCAACCACATTATCATCTGCCGCAAAAACAACTTCCTGACCCAACTTCTCGGAAAGACGCTTGGCAACGGGAGCCAGGCTGCACTCGGGTTTGGGTTCCCCCTTGGGCTTGCCCAGATGGGAGCACAGGATCACGCGACCGCCGTCTGCGATCAACTTCTTAATGGTGGGCAGAGCAGCATTGATACGATTTTCATCGGTGATCACGCCCTCTTTCAAGGGTACATTGAAGTCGCAACGGACCAAAACGTTTTGACCCTTGACATTAATGTCGTCTACGGTTTTTTTGTTGAAAGCCATAATAAAGTCTCCTTTATTTTGATTTCAATTTTTTACCATCAATTATTTTACCATTATTCTTGCATTTTTGCAATGATTTTATTTTAATAAATTTACTGAAAATTCATTCTTTTCTTATGGAAATCTTATGAATTCTATGGTATAATCGTAATAATATATTGCAAGGAGCATCTACAATGGGATTATTTGACATACTTTTCGGTTCTCATTCCGATCGGGAATTAAAACGGATCCAGCCTTTGGTGGATCGGGTTTTGGCATTGGAAGAAGAATATGCCGCGTTCTCGGAATCGGATTTGAAGAATCAAACCAATATTTTAAAGGAACGCCTTGCGCAAGGCGAGACCATTGATGATATTTTACCCGAGGCTTTTGCCACCATTCGCGAGGCAGCATGGCGAGTTCTGGGGATGAAGCATTATCCGGTGCAGATCATCGGCGGCATTGTGCTCCATCAGGGGCGGATTGCCGAGATGAAGACCGGTGAAGGTAAGACTCTGGTAGCTACCCTTCCCGCCTATCTCAATGCGCTGAACGGCAAGGGGGTTCATGTCATTACCGTAAATGATTATCTTGCCCAGCGCGACAGCGAATGGATGGGAAAGGTTTATCGTTATTTGGGAATGACCGTTGGTTTGGTGATCAGCGGCATGAAGCCCGAAGAAAAGCGAGAAGCCTATGCAGCAGATATTACCTACGGGACCAACAATGAGTTCGGTTTCGACTATCTGCGTGATAACATGGCGCTCTATAAAGCCAATTTAGTGCAAAGAGGTCATGCCTTTGCCATTGTGGACGAAGTGGACTCTATTTTGATCGACGAAGCCCGTACCCCGCTCATCATCAGCGGTCAAGGAGCCAAATCCACTGAAATGTATAAATTGGCAGATAATTTTGTGAAGAGCCTAACGCCCTTTAAGGTCATTCGTACCGATGACAAAGCAGACTACGATGCCTACGCCAAAATGGAATATCAAGAAGTGCTGATGGGGCGTTACCTCACCGAAGAGCAACACAAAGAATTAACCAATGCAGATTATCTCATTGAAGAAAAAAGCAAGCATGTGACCCTCACTGCCAAAGGCATTGCCAAGGCAGAAGCCTTTTTCCATTTAGAAAACTATGCTGACCCCTCCAATATGGAGGTCAGCCATCATATCAATCAGGCATTGCGCGCCCGCGGCATTATGCATCGAGATATTGATTATGTGGTCAAAGAAGGGCAGGTCCTGATTGTAGACGAATTTACCGGACGTATCATGTATGGACGGCGGTATAATCAAGGTCTGCATCAAGCCATTGAGGCCAAAGAAAATGTAACGGTAGAAAAAGAGAGTAAAACCCTTGCATCCATTACATTGCAGAATTATTTCCGTCTTTATGCCAAATTGTCCGGCATGACCGGTACCGCTCTGACAGAAGAAGATGAATTTCGCGCCATCTATGCTCTGGATGTGGTGGAAATCCCCACTAACCGCCCCAATATCCGCAAGGATCTGCCGGATGTGGTCTTCAAGACCGAAAAGGGCAAGTTTCTCAATGCCCTCCAGCAGATCGAGGAATGCCACGCCAAGGGTCAGCCGGTTCTAGTGGGTACCATTTCCATTGAGAAGAGCGAACTTTTGAGTATGCTCCTGCGGAAGCGGGGCATTCCCCATCATGTGCTGAACGCCAAGCATCACGAAAAAGAAGCCGCCATTATTGCCCAAGCAGGTCAATACGGCGCGGTGACCATCGCCACCAACATGGCAGGCCGCGGTACCGATATTATGCTGGGCGGTAATGCTGAATTTTTAGCCAAAGAGGCTTTGCGCAAAAAGGGTTACGAAGAAGAGGTAATCAGCGAGGCCACCGGCTATGCCGAGACCGATGATGCCACCATTTTGGAAGCGAGAGCCTTCTATCAGGAAAACTTAGAAAAGCATAAAGCTGAGATCCGGGTTGAAGCCGAGCGGGTACGCGAAGCAGGCGGTCTTTATATCCTCGGCACCGAGCGTCATGAAAGCCGCCGCATTGATAATCAGCTCCGCGGACGTGCGGCGCGCCAAGGCGATCCCGGTTCTACCCGTTTTTATCTCTCCTTGGAGGACGATCTGATGCGGCTCTTCGGCGGAGAGCGGGTTCATGCCATGATGAGCACCCTGAAAATGCCCGAGGATATGCCCATCGAAGCCAAACTGCTGACCGGGGTCATCGAAAAGAGCCAGGAGCGAGTGGAAGGTGCCAACTTTGCCCGCAGAAAGCATGTTTTGGAATATGATGATGTTATGAGCAAACAGCGCGAGTTGATCTATGATCAGCGGCGCAAAGTTTTAGACGATGCAGATCTGAAGGAAACGGTCCTCAAAATGATGGACGAATATTTGGATGCTACCGTCCGCCGCCACCTCGCCGGTGAAGATACTACCCTTTGGAATTTTGATGCTCTGCATCAGGAATTGGATGGATTGATCCTCTCCTCCGACGATCTTTCCTACACCGACGATGAAAAGATCCGTTTGGACATCGACGAAGTGGTCGATTTGGTGAAGGAAAAAGGGCATACCGTCTATGAAGCGAAGGAACAGGAACTCTCCGCACCGATCATGCGTGAAGTGGAACGCGTTATTTTACTGCGGAGCGTTGACCGCAACTGGATGGAACACATCGACAATATGGACGATCTGAAACAAAGCATCGGGCTGGAGCATTATGCACAGCGCAACCCTGTTGTGGAATATAAATTCCAAAGTTACGACATCTTTGATGCCATGATCGAGAATATCAAAGAAAACACCGTTCGGGGCGTTCTCTCTCAGCGGCTGCGCAAAGAAGAGGAAGTCAAACGCGAGGCAGTGGTAAAGGAAACCGGCACCTCTCGCGGAAGCGACGGTACCACTCCCAAAAAAGCCCCCGAGAAAGTGGGCAAAAAGGTGGGACCCAATGACCCTTGCCCCTGCGGAAGCGGGAAGAAATATAAAAAATGCTGCGGTGCCCCCGCCAATAACGAATAAGGAGATTACACCAATGGTTGATTTGCGCGCGATCCCCTACAATTTAAATGACGAAGATATTGCCTGGGTGGAAAACGCCATCCGCTCCATGACCGATGAAGAAAAGGTAGGTCAGCTCTTTTTCCAGTTGACCGCCGGCATCAGTGAGGAATACCTCAAGGAGCTGATGGAAAAATACCATCTGGGCGGCTGTCGGTATAACGCCATGCCCGGTAAAATGGTACAGGATCAGAACCGTATCCTGCAAAAGTATGCCAAGGTTCCCGTTTTTATCGCCTGCAATACCGAAGCGGGCGGCGACGGTGCCTGCCCCGACGGCACCTTTATCGGCTCCGGCATCAAGATCGGCGCCACTCGCAACCCCCAATATGCCCATGATTTAGGGCGGATGGCTAATGAGCAAGCTGCTGCCATCGGCTGCAATATGGCCTTTGCGCCTGTTTGCGACATTCATTATAATTGGGAGAATACCGAGGTGGTTTCCCGAGCCTTCGGCAACGATGCCGATCGGGTTGCCGAAATGAGCAAGGCCTATATGGACGGCGCTCATACCATCGAGGGCTTCGCCGCTGTTGCCAAGCACTTTCCCGGCAACGGGCAGGATTTCCGCGACGCCCATCTTTCCAACAATAACAATGAATTCAATGAAGAGCAATGGATGGTCACCTACGGCAAGGTTTACAAGACCCTTATTGACGGGGGGCTGGACGGTATTATGGGCGGTCACATCATGATGCGGGAATATATGAAAGAGGTAAAGCCCGGCATCACCGATGAAGAGTTGCTCCCCGCCACCCTCTGCCCCGAAATTATGACCGGTCTTTTGCGGGATAAATTAGGCTTCAACGGGATGGTCGTTACCGATGCGTCCCATATGGTGGGGATGACCGATCGGATGACCCGCAAGGAGATGCTCCCCGCCTCCATCAATGCCGGCTGCGATATGTTCCTCTTCTTCAACGATCCCGATGAGGATTTCAACACCATGCTGGAGGCTTATAAAACCGGTATCATCAGCGAAGAGCGGATGACCGAGGCACTGACCCGCATTATCGGCCTCAAGGCCAAATTGGGGCTTCATAAGAAGGCCAAGGAGGAGTTGGTTCCCGCCGAGGAGGCGCTTTCCTGCCTGCAGGAGCCTGCATATAAGGCCAAAGCCGCCGAGATCAGTAAGGATTGCCTGACCTTGGTGAAGTATAAGGACGAGGGCGTTTTGCCCCTGGATCCCCAAAAGACCAAGCGGGTGATGATCGTTTATATCAAGGGCTATGAGAGCGCCATGAGCGCCCTTGCCGCTATGGCCATGGGCGGCGGCGCAGGTAAGCAGAATCCCGCCGAAAAGCTGCGGGATCGGCTGATCGCCAAGGGCTTTGATGCCTTTATCTATGAAAGTCCTCTCGATAAGATCAAAAAAGAGCTGGCCGAGGGAAAGCCCTTTAATCTCAACCTTTATTTTGCCGGCAAGAACGCCATTGAGGATTTCAAGGCGGGGCAGGATGTGATCATCTCCCTCTACGATGTGATGAACGGGCGCCCCAGCTTCGGTCTTTCCAAGGGCGGCGGGGAGATTCCCTGGTATGTATTTGAATTGCCGGTCATCGGCATCAGCGTCAATGCCCCCACCATGCTGGCGGATGTTCCCATGCTGCGCACCTATATCAATGCCTACGACAGCAAGGATGACACCATGGATGCTCTGGCCGATGCTTTAGTGGCAGGTCCCGAGGCCTTCAAGGGCAAGGATCCCATCGACAGTTTCTGCGGTCTCTGGGATGCAAGGATCTGATGCTATGAAAAAATATTTGGTTTGCGTGGATTCCGACGGTTGCGCCATGGACACCATGAACTGCAAGCATTTTCAATGCTTCGGTCCCTGCATGGTGGCCGAATGGAATCTGGAACAATGGAAAGAGCCCATTCTGCAACGCTGGAATGAGATCAATCTCTTTCAGATGACCCGCGGCATCAACCGCTTTAAGGGTCTTGCTATGGCGCTTCGGGAAATCAACGAAAAATACACCCCTATCGAAGGAATTACTGCTTTGGTGGATTGGGCGGAGCACGCGCCTGCCCTTTCCAACGATGCCCTTGAAACAGCCGCGGCAGAGCACCAAGATGCCGCAGGAAAGGCTTGCCTTATGAAGGCTCTTTCCTGGTCCAAGGCGGTCAATGCCGCCATTGTTGCCCTGCCCGAAGAGGTGAAGATCCCCTTTGAAGGTGCCAAAGAAGGGTTGGCGGCGGCGAAAGCCATGGCCGATGTGGCGGTGGTATCCAGCGCCAATCGGGATGCGGTGGTGGAGGAATGGGAAAAGCACGGTCTTCTTCCCTATACCGACGAGCTTCTGACCCAGGACAAGGGCAGCAAAGCCCATTGCATCGGCATGATGCTGGAGCGGGGGTATGATCCCGCCTGCGTTGTGATGGTAGGCGATGCCCCGGGGGACTGCGATGCCGCTGAGAAAAACGGCGTTTGGTTCTTCCCCATTCTGGTCAATCAGGAAAAGGAAAGCTGGGCGGAATTTCAAGAGATCGCCCTCCCCCGTCTGCAAAACGGCACCTATGCCGAGTATCAAGAACAAAAGAAAAAAGAATTTATCAAAAATCTGCAATAACAAAACACCGTAGCCCCCAAAAAGGACTACGGTGTTGTTTTATCTCTGCTTTTGAATCAACCGAACCTTACAATTAATCTCCCAGTCGGCTTGATTTCCTTTAAATCGACCTTTATTTTCCGTCACAGTTATGGTTGATACCGTTTCAAATCCATCCTGCAAAAGAACCTCAAAAGAATCCCACGCCACATCCGGCCATTTATCTTTCTCGGTAAAGGTAGCGCATACAGTAACGGTTTTAACGGTATCCAAGGGGACGGTGAAGCGCGTTCTTCCGTCGATCTCCTTGCCATCGCAGGTATAAACCTTTTTCCACTCTCTTCCGACGGAATGATTGAATAAGCATTTTTCGGAAATAACCACTTCATACACCCCATTGGTATCATTCTTTTGGCATCCGGAAAAGAGAAAGAGTGTCGCAACAAACCATGCCAGAACAGCCATTCTACGCATAACTTTTTACTCTCCTAATAAAAAAGCACACCCCCGAAGGGGTGCGCCGAAAAAGTGTTCCCTCGGTAAGCTGCGACACTAACCATACTCCAACGCGGGAATAGAGGAAAACACCTTTTACCAAAGGTATTCTCCCCACGTTAGAGCCATTATTCAGTTAGTGTCGCAATATTATTCTATCACACCGTAAACAAAATGTAAAGTAACTAAATAAAAAGGGGCTGTAAAAATAGTCCGAACCGCAAAGGGCAAGAAAAAACAGATACCTTTTCAAAAAGACTCTGCCTCAAAACTATAAAAAGGAAGGGAAATATCGAAAATTT
>JAZNGR010000027.1:0-1986 GCA_045576575.1 Eubacteriales bacterium | reverse complement strand
CCTCGCCCGCCTGCACTTTGGTTGCGTCCACGTCGTGACCATTGAGCAGATTGATGGTCTGCGCCACCATTTCCATGTGTCCCAGCTCCTCCGCGGCAATATCGAGGAAAAGATCCTTGATCTCGGGATCCTTGATTCTGAAGCTCTGCGACATATACTGCATTGCCGCCTTGAGCTCACCGTTACCGCCGCCAAGCTGTTCCTGAAGCAGTACGGCGTACTGCGAGTTCGGTCTTTCGACCTCTACGGGATGGAATAATTGTTTTTCATGTTTGAACATAGCAAATTTAACCTCCGTTTATGGATTTAATACTATTATTTCCCATTATGCGAAGGCGTATACTGCTATATTCTTTTATCATCCGTCGCGGGATTGTCGATCAGCTCGCCGTCTTCAGTGAAACGTGAGCCGTGGCAGGGGCAGTCCCAGGTGTGTTCGGCTTTGTTGTATTTGAGGGCGCAACCGAGGTGTGGACATCGGGGCGCGGTGGGTGTAAGAAGTCCGATTGCAGACTCAAAAGCATTTACCGCAAGCTGTGGATGAAGAACCGTGCGTGAGGGGTCGAAAACGTCAGCATAAGGGTTGGGCTTTCCTTGAACGAGATCGCAGAGAATATCTGCGGCGACCATGGCGTTGGTCATGCCCCATTTGTTAAATCCCGTTGCAACGAAGACGTCGGGCGTGGGTTTTGAATATTGACCGATATAAGGGATATCATCAAGCGTCATACAATCCTGCGTCGCCCACTTGCCGACGATCTCGGCATTTTTGTAATACTTACGGGCAAAATCTTCAATCTCCTGCCAACAACCGCCTTGCTTGCCAGTTCGGTGTCCGCCACCGCCGAGGAGCAGAAGATCGCCGTAACTTCGGAAGGACAGTCCCGTGTCCGATTCATCCACATACATTCCTTCTACTTTTTTGGCGTTTTTGAGTGCAAGAACGTAGGAACGATGCTGATAGAGTTTGAGATAGTACAAGCCATGTTTATTGAGCATCGGAAAATGAGTTGCAATAATCAGTTTTTTGTAGGTGATTTCACCGTGATTGGTGATTGCCTTGTGCGGCATCAGTTCCACGACTTTAGTATGATCGTAGATTGGCAGATCTTTTGCAATTGTATAGAGAAATTTCAACGGGTGGAACTGCGCTTGATCTCTCACGCGCACCGCCCCTGCGACCGTAAACGGAAGCTCGCAGGCATCCAAGGACTCGGCCTTCATACCGAGACGCCCCAAGACGGCGACCTCTTTTTCAATCTTCTTGCGGTCACCCATAGAATATACGTAGTTATCCCGCGTTTCATAGTCGCAATCGATCTTTTCACAAAGCCGAGCATATTCTTTGATTGCTTTGTTTTGTGCGTCAATGTAAAGGCGTGTTTTATCCTCACCAAAGCGTTTGATCATTTTGTCGTAGATCAAACCGTGCCCCAAAGTGATCTTCGCCGTGGTGTTTTTTGTGATACCACCGCTGATCTCATTCGCCTCGACCAGTATACAATCCACGCCCGCATTTTTTAGCTTATAGGCGCATAAAATCCCCGTGATCCCGCCTCCGATGATCAAAATGTCGGTGTTTTTATTGCTACTCAAAGCATCAAAATGCACACGCTTTGCAGTATCTTCCCAAATAGAATCCATACTCATCACTTGCCGTTTACCAGAGAATCCACGTAGTGACGCATCTCATCTCTGCTTTTTACCGCGTGTGTTCCTGCGATGATCTGTTGCTTTTGTTCCTCGCTGAGCGTTCCGAACTTCTGCATAGCTTCGGGATTCATCGCAAGCGCCATAGCAAAGCCAACCGGCATTTCGTCTTTCGTCATCTTTTTACCTCCGATTTGTGATATGAATAGTATTTGTGATTTTCGGGTCTTACATACCTGTCAAAATCTCGTATAGATCACTTCGGAAATGCCGAAAATAAAAGAGATAACGGAGGTGAAGATATGAGCAATCGATTGGCAAAGGAAACAAGCCCCT
>JAZNGR010000026.1:0-1734 GCA_045576575.1 Eubacteriales bacterium | reverse complement strand
ATGGCTACGATCCGACTTGCACACATCTGAAACCATACGGCTCACCTCCGTAATGGTAGGCTTTTTCATGGTCTCTCCTACGGTGTAAAATACCTCCGACAGAGAGGAAAAGGCGTCGCTCATTCGACGGATCTTCCGCTTGGCCAGGCGAACCCCCTCCCGTCCCACGATCTCCCCGGGGACGCTTTGGATCTCCTCTTCCCGCCCCGGCAAAAAGCGAAGGATGGGGAAAAAGAGAAGGGCGGCACACAGATAATCTGCCGTTACGGGGGCAAAAGAGGAAAAGCCCTCGGCATAAATGCAGTACCCGCAGGAGGATACAAAGGCGATCATCATAGCCACAATCCCCGAATACTCAAAAAACAGTCCCGAGAAAAAGCCGCCTACCGCCAAGGCAGGAGAGACCACCGCCGTGGAGGAGGCCATTCCTCCGATCATTCCCGCCGCCGCTCCGTACAGGGCGCCACGGGTACGGGAGAAAAAGAGGGTGATCATCACGGCCAGCACAAAGGAGAGACGAAATCCCAAAAACTGTACATCCCGCAAGGCAAACAAAAACAGATATTCCAGAGTAAAGACCGTAGCCTCCAGATAGACCCGCTTGCGACTTTGTGCCCCCTCCGTGCCCCCGTGAACTGCAGAATAGATATAAAACCCACAGATCAGGTAGGTGAAAATAGGCGTTAAAAGTCCTGCGCTGACAGCGGCAAAAACGGAATTGACGGTAAAATGCCGTAAAAAGCTGAGTAAGATCCCCTCTCCCACCGCCACCGAAGCCGACAAGGTCACACGGCTCAATACACTGTCGTCAAATCTTCCCCCTGTAGCACCGGCCCGCAAAAAGAACAGGATCATATAGGAAAGCAAATAATACAAACCAAATTCCGAGAGAAAGAAGCAAGAGAACAATACTCCGCAAAACACCAGCAGAATTCCCGCCGTTTCCACGGTAGCTCTCTCCTTCTTCTTGCCCACGGGGCCGAGGGAAGAAAGAAGGGCAAAGCCTGCGGGATACACCTTCAAAGGAAACTGCGCCAGAGATAGGATCATTCCGCCCAAAAAAAGGCTCATACCTAAAAAGAAGGTCAAAAGAAGCTGTCGAAGACTCTTTTTGCTATGCTTTTTCTCTCCCTCCAGCACACGCCAAAAGGCCTCCGAGGCTCCCACCACCGTTTTTCCCAAGCCTTGCAAAACCAAAAGAGAACGCCGAAGGGCCTTCTGCAAATACCGTTTTGCCGCCGAAGCCGTTTTTACTTCCGATCTTCTTTCTTTTTCCATTGTTTTGTCCCCACTTTTCATTGATGTATTTCTCATTGTAGCACCCGAAAACGGAAGATTTTGTCAAAAGAGGAAGGGCGACATAGCAAAAACAAAGCGGGGCATACTACAAAAAAACGAGAGGAGAATTCAATGGATCTGAAGACTGCTGTGCTCGGCACCGCAAATATGCTCGGTGCCGTTCGCCTTTGCCCTCGCATTACCTTGGGAATGGGGATCCAAAACCCCGTCACCGGAAGATGCAAGGAAGAAAACTGCATTTGCAATGTCCTCGGGAGTTCCTGCTCTCCCAAGAGGAACATCCTTTAAAAATTCTTCCTTCTCTTCTTTTGAGAGATTTTTATTCATATCTGTTTCAATAAGTCCGGGGGATACACAGTTTACCGTTATCCCCGATGGGCCAAGCTCACGCGCAAGCGCTTTTGTAAAGCTGATTACTGCGCCCTTGCTTGCGGA
>JAZNGR010000025.1:0-6004 GCA_045576575.1 Eubacteriales bacterium | reverse complement strand
AGAGCCTTACATTTTATGCCTTGCTTTGCATCCAAACTTTTGAATTTTAAGGTGCGGAGCAGTTTTGAGATACAGATTTTTCGTTCAGGCGAGACAACAAAATCCCCGCAATGCTGACGCATTACGGGGATTTTTTGTTTTGTTTGGGCGGAAAAGATGCTCTCAAAACCGCTTCTTCCTTGCGAAGGGCTGCCCTTAGGAAGCACCTTTTAATTTTCGATTTCTTGCGGCACAGATCCACAAATACAGAGAGAATTGCACCATTGCTGTCAACGTCCATGAGATCGTATACGAAAGATACAGACATTCCAAAGTATGATACTGCTGAAATACCGTATAGACCCAGGCGACGCGAACGCCGCAAACACCTAAAACCGTAACAAACATCGGCACAATGGAATATCCCATGCCGCGAATGACGCTGGTGGTAACATCCATCAAACCGCACAAAAAATAGGGCAGGCAAATATAGGTCATCCTCACCATACCGTAAGCGATCGCCTCTGTAGAATTCTTTAAATAAATAGAAAGCAACGGTCTTGCAAAAGCATATGTTACTACGCCGGAGACTAATCCGGAAACCACCGCCGACAGCACGCAATAACCCAAGATCTTATGGATTCGTTTGTACTTTCCCGCGCCGTAATTCTGACCGGTGAAATTCAAAGCAGTCTGGCTGAAGGAATTGATGATCACATATACAAATCCTTCAATACTGCTGGCGGCAGCAGAGCCCGAAACCGCCACCTCCCCAAAGGAATTGACCGAGGACTGGATCAATACATTGGAAATGGAAAACAGCGAGCTTTGCAGCCCGGCAGGAATTCCGATCTTGAGAATTCGCCCCAAAGCGGTCTTATTAAAACACATTTTTGAAAGCATCAGCTTGCAGGAATCGGTTCTGCGCATTAAGGTTATGATCACCAGAGCAGCCGATACGCATTGAGAAAGGGTCGTTGCCAAGGCAACGCCCGCAACATCCAGATGAAAGTACACAACAAAAATGAAGTTAAGAATCACATTTAATACGCCGGCAATGGCCAAAAAGATCAGCGGTCGCCGGGTATCTCCTGCCGCACGTAAAATGGCGGCGCCAAAATTATATAGAAGCATCGCAATGATACCGGCAAAGTAGATACGCATATACAAAGCCGAAAGTTCAATTTGCTCTGAGGGTGTTCCCATCCAGGTTAAGGCCTGCTTCGACAACAAAATACCTGCCACCGTAAGAATGACACCGCCAACTAACGCGGTGGGAATTGCGGTATGAACCGCGTAATGAACTTTTTTATCATCTTTCGCCCCAAGCCCTTGTGCGACAGTTACACCAGCGCCCACCGACAAACCCACAAACAATGTGACAAACAGGTTCGACAGCGAACTGGTGGCGCCCACCGCGCCAACAGAGGTACTGCCGCAAAACCGCCCCACAACGATCAGGTCTGCCGCATTAAACAACAACTGTAATATACTGCTTAAAATGATCGGGACGGTGTACTTAATGATCTTCCCAAATAACGGCCCATTGCACATATCAATGGAGGAATTCTTTCTCATTGTTTTCTCTCCTCAAGAATCTGCCCAAGTAATTGACTGCAATCCTTTAAACATGTCACTTTTCCTGCAGACACCTTATAAGCACCGGCTCCGCTGATCCCCTTGAGATACCAAAGAAGATGCTTTCGGAATTCAATACAGGCCCGTTCCTCGCCTTTATCCTCAACAGCATAGCGAAGCTGCCGTAAACAAATATCAAACCGTTCCTTTAAAGAAACCGGTATAGCCTCTTCTCCGTTCAAATGAGATTTGATCTCCTTAAAAATATACGGCGCACCCAAAGCCCCTCTCGCCAGCATAAAACCATCCGCACCGGTTTCCGCCAAAATCCGCCGCGCCGATGCGCCATTCACCACATCTCCGTTTGCAATAACAGGGATGGATACAGCGTCCTTGATGCGCCGAATCATTTCATAATCGGCAGAGCCGGAATAAAACTGCTCCCTGGTACGACCGTGCACGGTAATAAATGCCGCACCCGCCGCCTCCATTTCCCGGGCAAAGCCGATCACTGAGGGATCCGGTGATTCGATGCCGATCCGCATCTTCACGCTGACCGGTGCGTCACAACCTTTGATCGCCGCTTTTACCAAAGCAGCAGAAAGAGACGGTTCGCGCAAAAGCGCGCTACCGTCTCCGTTGTTGAAAATTTTCGGGGCAGGACACCCCATATTCAAATCAATTCCCGCAGGTGAAAAACGCTCCCAAACAAACTTGGCAGCATATTCCATCGCTTCAGGATCCCGACCGAAAAGCTGGATCAGCATCGGCTCCTCATCCGCCGTATGCTCCGCTAAATCGATGGTTTTTTCCGCACCAAAACGAATGGCTTTAGCGCTGATCATCTCCGAAACGGTATAATCAGCGCCAAATTCTCGGCAGATCCGCCGAAAGCCACTATCCCCAGGCCCTGCCATTGGCGCAAGCCCTATTTTATTGCACGGGGTAAATTTGTTCACTCTGTCTCTTCCACAGGAGGCCGCACCAACACGATCAAACGAGTTACGCGGTTGCCCTCAACCTCTTTTACAATTACTGTTAATCGGCGGAAATGGAATGCATCAAAAACTTCAGGCATAGAACCGATCATTTCAGCTGCCCAGCCGCCAACAGTGGTAGATTCGCTTTCAAAATCACGATCATCCAGATCAAATTCATCCAGAAAATCAAGAATGCTCATCTGGCCATTACATTCATAGCGTTCATCGCTGATCTTCTCAAAATCATCAACAATTTCATCGGTCTCGTCCCAGATTTCACCAACCAGCTGCTCCAAAACATCTTCCATAGTAAGAATACCCATGGTTCCGCCGTATTCATCGCTGACAATGGCCATATGAGTCTGCCGTTCCCTCAGTTCTGAAAGAATAGCAGGAAGCTTCATGGATTCGGGAATATAAACCGCTTCCATCAGTATCTCCCGCAGAGAAACATCAGGATGATCCACCAATTCTTTATAAAGGGAGTTCACATGCAGAATTCCTATGATATGATCAATGGTTTCTTCATAAACCGGAATGCGAGAGAATTGGTTTTCAGCAATGATCTCCAAAATCTTCTCCAGCGGTTTATCGACATCAATGGCAACCATATCAATCCGCGGAGTCAGAATGTCTTCGGCGGTCAGATCCGGAAATTCCAAAGCAGACTGCAGAAGTTCAGTTTGATCCTCATCCAAAACCCCTTCATCCTCAACTGTCTCCAAGAGGTTGGCAAATTCTTCTTCAGTCATAGTCACCTCTTCCTCACCGGGCTTTTTCCAAAGCAGAGAGAGGCACTTAAAGATAGCAGAAGAGATCAAAACCAAGGGATAAAACAATACCATCAGAACCAACAACGGATATGCCGCAAACTTCGTAATGGCTTCATTCTTCCGCTGGCTGATCACCTTGGGCGAGACCTCGCCAAAAATCAGGATCAGCACCGTCATCGAGAGAGTCACGACTGTAGTTGCGGTACTTTCCGCGATCTTAAACTGACGGCACACCTGCAAGGCAATAACCGTCGCCACCGAAGTTGCGGCAATATTCACCAGATTATTACCGATCAAAATGGTAGAAAGAATATTTTCATAATGATCGCAGATAAATACAACGGTTTTTGCGATCTTACTCCCCTGCTCCGCCTCCTTTTTCATCCGCAGGCGGTTCACGGAAGTAAAGGCAATTTCCGAACCGGAAAAGAATGCCGAAAAACAAATCAAAATAACAATCAATACATACATCATTGTTTTTCACCCCCTCATTCCAGTTCCAGACCTTCGCCGAGGTCTGTTTCATCCTGAATGTCGCCCACAAGCTCTTCCAGAATGTCTTCAAGGGTTACCATGCCGATCTTCTTGCGCTGTTCATCTCTCAAAAAGACCATATGTAATTTATTCAAACGCATACGGCTGAGCAGATCGGAGATCTCAATGTTTGCATCAAACAAATAGGTTTTCAACAGCATCTTTTTCAAATCGATCTTCTGCTTGGTCACATATTTGCCTAAAAAAGAGTTTACCTGCAGAATGCCGATCACATTCTGCTTATTACCCTGAAATACGGGAATTCTGGAATAGCGCTGTTCCTTCACAAACTGCGCAATATCATCCAAAGAGCGGTTTGCATCCAACATGATCACCTGATCCATCGGGATCATGATCTCCGATGCAACCTTTTCGCTGAATTCCATTGCCGAATGCACCAATGCCTGAGTTTCAGGCTCCAAAACGCCCTCATCCTCAATGGTTTCGATAATATTGATCAGATCCTCTTCGGTTACAGTATTATCGACCTTTTCAGCCTTAAACAGCTTGGAGATGGCATTGGAAAGGGATGTAAACAAAAAAGAAACCGGGGTCAGTAATTTCACCAGAAAGGATAAGCTCCCGCCAAAAGACAAAGCCAGCTTTTCACTGTTGCTCTTAGCAATACTCTTGGGGAGCATCTCACCCAGCAAATATACGATCACGGTCGTTACAATGGTACCGACCGCAACATAAGCCTCGCCAAAGCGGTTGGTCACAAACACCGTTGACAACGAAGCACAAAATGCATGTAAAACATTAGTGCCGATCAAGATGGTGGCCAAAGACTTATCATACCGATCGGTAATCCAGATCGCACGCTTCGCTCTACGGTTTCCTTCATCAGCCAAAGTACGGATACGAACCTTGTTCATCGCCGTATACGCCGTTTCCGCAGCAGCAAAGTATGCGCACAATATTAATAATACAGCATAAATCAGAATAGACCAACTGTCGCCGTCCATTTAATTTACCAACTCCTTGATATTATAATATATTATTGATATTGTAAACAATTTTCTGTAATTTGTCAATAGTTGACAAAAGAAATCCGCTCCCTGTGAAAAGGATTTGTTTAAATCACAAGGAGCGGTTTTAATTATAATTTTAAATCATTTTCCTTAATCCAACCGATTGATCTCAAAATCCATCCACAAACCAAGCAGAGGATTGCAGGAAGGACAAAGCAAATCAAAAGCATCCCGATCCAATCCATGGCGGTAATGATCTTTCCCCCATCGACCCAACCGGTATAGACGCCAATCTGCCCGACTAAACCACAGGTACCCATTCCACTTGCTACCGGAGGACCGTTCATTTCAAGTTTAAATAGGCATGTGGCTAAAGGTCCGGTAATGGCAGAAGCAATAATCGGAGGAATCCAGACCCGAGGATTCCGCACAATATTGCCCATCTGCAGCATAGAAGTGCCGAGACCCTGAGAAACTAAGCCTCCCCAACGGTTTTCCTTAAAACTCATCACCGCAAAACCAACCATTTGAGCACAGCATCCTGCTACCGCCGCACCACCCGCTAAACCGGTCAGGGATAGAGCGGCGCAAATAGCTGCACTGGAAATAGGCAAAGTTAAGAAGATTCCTACTAACACCGATACAACGACGCCCATTAAAAAAGGTTGCAATTCAGTTGCCCACATGATCAACTGCCCCAAAGAGCTTGCGCCTTTGCCGATCCAAGGAGCAAGCCATGCCGAAAGAGCAACACCAATCAAAATAGTCACAAAGGGTGTTACTAAAATATCCACTTTCGTTTCCTTGGAAACCATTTTTCCGCATTCCGCAGCAATGATAGCGATGATCAAAACCGCCAATGGTCCGCCGGCACCACCGAGTCCATTAGCAGCTGAGCCGACTGCCACCAAGGAGAACAGCACTAAATTCGGTGCTTTTAATGCATAACCGATTGCTACAGCCATGGCAGGTCCCGACATGGCGGAGGCATATTTGCCCACTTCAACCAAAAATGCCAGTCCGGATAAATCTCCGATGGTATCAATGATCGTACCAATCAACAACGAACAAAACAATCCCTGCGCCATGGCGCCCAAAGCATCAATCAAATAACGTCGCCAGGAAAGTTCAATATCCTTTCGTTTTAAGAAAGACATTACTTTATTCAAAACGATGACCTCCAAACCAC
>JAZNGR010000024.1:0-1821 GCA_045576575.1 Eubacteriales bacterium | reverse complement strand
GAATTTGCCGCCCGCGGTTGCTATTTCCTGAACGAAGAAGAGACCGAAAAGGTGCGTAAGACCATTATCATCAACGGTGCGCTGAATGCTAAGATCGTTGGTCAAAAAGCCGCTACCATCGCCGCTTTGGCAGGGGTTGAGGTTCCCGCCTCTACCAAGATCCTCATTGGCGAGGTAGAGAGCGTGGAGATTTCTGAAGAGTTCGCACATGAGAAACTCTCTCCTGTATTGGCAATGTATAAAGCGGAGACCTTCGAAGAGGCTCTTGCTAAGGCAGAGCACTTGGTTGCTGACGGTGGCTACGGTCATACCTCCTCCATCTATTTAAATGAAATCACCGAGCGGGCAAAACTTGCGGAGTTTGCCGCGCGGATGAAGACCTGCCGTATTTTGGTCAATACCCCCTCCTCCCATGGCGGTATCGGCGATCTTTATAACTTTAAGCTGGCGCCTTCGTTGACCTTGGGCTGCGGCTCCTGGGGCGGAAACTCCGTTTCTGAAAACGTAGGTGTGAAGCACCTGCTTAATATCAAAACCGTTGCAGAAAGAAGGGAAAATATGCTTTGGTTCCGTGCTCCTGAAAAGGTTTATATCAAGAAAGGCTGTTTGCCTGTTGCTCTGGATGAGCTGAAGAATGTAATGGGCAAGAAACGTGCCTTTATCGTAACCGATACCTTCCTCTATGAAAACGGTTATACCAAGCCTATTGCCGATAAGCTGGACGAAATGGGCATTGCCCATACCACCTTCTTCAATGTTCAGCCCGATCCCACCCTGGCCAATGCCACCGAAGGCGCGGCGCAGATGGCGGCATTTAAGCCCGATACCATCATTGCACTGGGCGGCGGCTCCGCTATGGATGCGGCCAAGATCATGTGGGTTCTTTATGAGCATCCCGAAGCCGACTTTATGGATATGGCGATGCGGTTTATTGATATCCGCAAGCGTGTGTATACCTTCCCCAAGATGGGTGAAAAGGCATATTTCATCGCGGTTCCCACCTCTGCCGGTACCGGCTCCGAGGTAACGCCCTTTGCTGTTATTACCGATGAGAAGAGCGGCGTGAAATACCCGCTGGCAGACTATGAATTGTTGCCCAATATGGCCATCATTGATACCGATTTCCATATGAGCGCCCCCAAGGGCTTAACCGCCGCTTCCGGTATTGACGCAGTGACCCATGCAGTAGAGGCTTATGCTGCTATGCTTGCCACCGACTATACCGACGGTCTGGCGCTCAAGGCCCTCAAGACCATCTTTGAATACCTGCCCCGCGCTTATGAGAACGGGCAGACCGATGTGGTAGCCCGCGAGAAGATGGCAAATGCCGCTACCATGGCAGGCATGGCTTTTGCGAATGCCTTCTTGGGTGTCTGCCACTCCATGGCGCATAAGCTGGGCGCCTTCCATCATCTGCCCCATGGCGTTGCCAATGCGCTGATGATCGAAGAGGTATTGCGGTTCAATGCCGCAGAGGCGCCTGCTAAGATGGGGACCTTCTCTCAGTATGATCATCCCCATACCTTGGCGCGCTATGCCGAGATCGCTGATTTCTTAGGTCTTGGCGGAAAGACCAATGAGGAAAAATTGGAAAACTTGATCAACGCCATCAACGAACTGAAAGAAAAGGTCGGCATCAAAGCCACCATCAAAGACTATGGAGTGGATGAAAAAGTCTTTTTGGAGAATTTGGATGAAATGGTGGAGCAGGCGTTCGATGATCAGTGCACCGGTGCCAACCCCCGTTACCCGCTGATGAGCGAGATCAAGCAGATGTATCTCAATGCCTATTACGGCAACCATGTGGAGGTGTAATTCGAT
>JAZNGR010000023.1:0-1760 GCA_045576575.1 Eubacteriales bacterium | reverse complement strand
AACAACATCACAAAATATGCCCTTTCGGGACCCCGTGTGTATCTGCCCGCCCGAGAAAAGGGCGGCCGCTGTGAATTGATCTTTCGCAATATTTCTGCTGCTCGCCCCCAAAGGAGCGGGGAGGAATTGACCGAGCGCTTTGTGCAAGGAGATCTGTCCCGCAAAAGCGAGGGAAGCGGCCTTGGCCTCGCCATTGCCAAAAGCTTTACCGAGCTGCAAAACGGCGAGTTTGATGTTGTGGTAGACGGGGATCTGTTTAAGGTGACCCTGTCCTTTGAGCGAATTTAAGGAAAGAGGTTTGTATGTCGGATTTCAAAACGGATTTTTCCGTCACGGCCGATCCTTCCGTGACGGAGAAAAAAGAAACAGGGCCCCTGTGGCCCCTGATCCTGTTTTGCTCTGTTCTTTTGTTTTCCCTTGTCGTTTTGGCTCTTTGCCTTATGGATCCTTTTTCACAGGAGCCGCTTCCAACCACCGAAACCGAAGAGGATGTGGGGGTAGATAATCTTCCCGATTGGGTTCAGGTGAACCTGATCTCGGTGGACGGTGCCTCCCGCCGTGGAGAGGACTTGGAGGCAGTGCGCTCCATTGCCGTGCATTATGTGGCCAATCCCGGCTCCACCGCCATAGCCAATCGCAATTATTTCAATTCCCCCGATTCCACCACCAGCTCCCATTTCATTGTGGGTCTGGAGGGTGAGGTGATCCTTTGTGTTCCCCTGAATGAAAAATCCAGCGCTACCAATGAGCGCAATTTGGATACCATTTCCATTGAGGTGTGCCACCCCGATGAAACAGGCGAGTTTTCCCCTGTCACCCATGCCTCCTTGGTCCGCCTTCTGTCTTGGCTTTGTGAGGAATTTAGTTTGGAGCGAAATGACATTATCCGTCATTATGATGTTACGGGGAAAATGTGTCCCAAGTACTATGTGGAGCATCCCGAGGCTTGGGAAGAATTAAAAAATCAAGTGAAGATCAAAGAAAAGGAGTGAGCCTATGACCGAAAAGCATCGCAAGATCCTGTCCTTGGCGGCAGTGGTCGTGGTGGTCCTTTTCTTCCTTTTGATCACCGTGTTTTTGGGCAAGCCCCTTGTTTCCTTCTTCAAGGATCCCGAGGCCTTCCGCCTTTGGGTGGAGGAGAAGGGCTGGGGAGCAAGGCTTATTTTCGTGGGAATGGTGGTACTTCAGGTCGTAGTAGCCCTCATTCCGGGGGAGCCCTTGGAGATCGCCGCGGGCATTGCCTTCGGAAGCCTTGAGGGGACCCTCCTTGTTTTGGCGGGCATCGTTATCGGAAGTACGCTGGTCTTTCTTTTGGTCCGCCTTTTGGGGATCAAGCTGGTGGAGGTCTTTTTTCCGCTGGAAAAGATCCATTCCCTGAAGTTTTTGCAAAACCACCGCAAATTCGAAGCGGTTCTGTTTTTGATTATGCTCATTCCCGGAACCCCCAAGGATCTTGTCAGCTATTTCGTTGGGCTGACCGAAATGAAGCTTGGGCACTGGCTTCTTTTGGCGGGTCTTGCACGGATCCCGTCGGTGGTCACCTCCACCGTAGGGGGCAATGCCCTGGGAGAAGAAAAGTATCTTTTCGCCCTTGTGGTGTTTTTACTGGCCGCCGCCATCAGCCTTTTGGGGCTTTGGATCTATCATCGGTTGGTGAAAAGAAGAGAAGATAAAAAGAATTCGAAATCATTTAAATCATAGGAGGAAACAATGTTGTACGGATCAAAATTGAAAATTCGCCGCTTCGATAAGCAGATCGA
>JAZNGR010000022.1:0-16822 GCA_045576575.1 Eubacteriales bacterium | reverse complement strand
GTATGTGGGGGTTGACATTACAAGCGTATAGTAGAGAATAATATACCAACCCCCCCAAAAAGGAACACCATCACTATGTCAATCGCTCAATCCGCTATGCACCTTACCAACGGCAAAAAGGTCGAAGAACTCGACCAGTACCAGCCAAAAAAGAAACGGCAACGCAATGAAAAAGGGCAATTCATATCGGGCAATACTGCCGCTCTGAAATGGACAGAGGAAAAAGCCCTCGAACTTGCTCAACAGCTGATTGACTGGATGAAAAGTGAACAAAAAAATTTTTTAATGGGCGATTTTCTCATAGAACGCGATCTTTATGCAGATTTGATTGCTGACCTTTCGGAAAAATACCCCCGTTTTGCGGAGCATATTGCGCGGGCGCGCGAGATTGAAGCGCATCGCATACAAAAGTTTGCATTGACCAACAATCTCAATCCCGGTATGGCTCAGTGGGTGCTTGCAGTCAATCATGGCAAGCATAATGTCCAAAAACAAGAACTTGATACCAAAGTTAATTTCGCCCCGCCGCCGGTTATTGTCTTTGAAGACTGTAAAAAATAGTGATAAATCATTTGTAATCAAGGATTTTTTACTTGAAAAATCACTAAATGCGTGATATATTATATTGTCGCAGTGTTTGATAGCGAATGGAGAAAAATGAAAAGAAAAAATTTATTTCAAGAAGATTTCCTCGATTCTATTCCAGAGGTGCAGCTGGAAGGTCTTGACGACCTTGATTTTGATCTGGATTTTGACGGAAACGTTGAAAAGGATTTGTGCATTCAAGGTTTTTTGGTAAGCAAACCTAAAAAATTTGCCGACATTCCCAAAAGGAAAATCAAGGCTGAAAACGCGATCCCGCTTGCAGAACAATTAATCGCACTCAAAGAGGAAAATTCCTTTGTAAATTGCTTGATACCTGGAAATTTTGTTTTCTGCGATTTGCTTGAAGCCATCGCAAACATCATTCCGGGAGGGATCGACTTGGATGTCGCGACATTGAGCTACAGTTATGAAAATGTCGAAACGTTTTCCCGGATGTTCGAAAACAAAGCAATGAATCATTTGTCGTTGGTTGTATCTGACTATTTTTATGCGCATGAACGCCGAGGCGTCTATCGTTATACGCTTGACACTTTGCCGCTTTCTCAAACCGACATTGCAGTAGCGGGAATTCACTCAAAAATTCATCTTATCGCAGATACTCACGGAAATTACTATTCACTTGAGGGGTCTGCAAATTTACGTTCAAGTCAGAATGTTGAGCAGTTTGTTTTTATAAAATCAAAAGATGTTTACGATTTCCACAAAAAATGGATTGCTCAACTTTTAGATAAGTATTCCGTGATAAAAAAATGCAAAAAAACTCTCCGGGGGGCAAGCCTCTGGGAATTCATAACACAGAAAGGATAAGAAGATATGGCAAGAGGAGCATCAAGTGGCAGCGGTCGTTATTCCGCCTACAACAAAAGAAAAAAAGAAGCCGCAAAAAAAAGAAAAATTAAAAGCGACAAGTGACAAACAAGTTATTGCCTGAAATAATCAGATTTTCTGAAAAATATAAACCGCTTTTTCAACAAGATATCCTCTGCCGATATGCAATCGTCACAGGGGGACGCGGATCAGGAAAGTCGTATGCTCTTTCGACATGGCAAGGAGTCGATTGCAATTCCCGCAGCAAAGCGGAGAACACTTTGTATCTGCGGAAAACATTGACATCCGCACATTTGTCAATAATCCCGGAGTTTTGGGAAAAAATTGAACTTTTGGGGATTGCTTCAAATTTTCAACCAACCAAAACTGAAATCATCCACCGAAAAAGCGGATCGCAAATTTTCTTTCGCGGGATCCAGTCTTCAAGTCGGAATAACGAAGCAAATTTAAAATCGGTGCACAATGTTACGACCGTAATTATTGACGAGGCTCAAGAAGTTGAGGAGGATGAGTTTGATCGAATCGATCTTTCAGTCCGTGCAGTTGGTAGTCGGAATCGCGTTATTTTATCGCTCAACCCAACCGAGGACGAGGATCACTGGATTCACAGACGCTTTTTCAAAGATGTGAATTTGCCGGACGACTTCAACGGAATTTTGGGCGATACAATTTATATTCACACGGATTATCAAGATAATCTTGAAAATCTGTCGGAGGATTTTATCGCCGTTGCAGAAAAAACCAAGAAAACAAATCTTGCAAAATATCGCAACCAATTTTTAGGTTTTTGGGGCGGGGAAAAGCCGGAATCCCTCTGGAAACGGCTCACGATGATTGACCCCTACCGGGTGGGGAACATTGACCCAAGCGAACTGGATCGTATTATTGTTGCTGTTGACCCTGCGGTCACATCCGCTGCGTCCAGTGACGAAACAGGCATCGTAGTCGCAGGCGTGAAATATGGCGGCCGTAATGCCGACAACCACTATTATGTGCTTGACGATGAGTCTATGAGGGGAACGCCCAACGAATGGGCGGAACGGATCGTCGAACTGTACTATGGGTACGAAGCCGACCGTATAGTGGCAGAGGTCAACAATGGCGGCGATATGATCGAGGCACTTATCCGGGATAAGGACAGAAGCGTGGCTTTTCAGGCGGTCAGAGCCACCCGGGGGAAGATACTCCGGGCGGAACCCATTGCCGCCCTCTACGAGCGCGGTCTTGTCCACCATGCCGGGCACTTCGCCATCCTTGAAGAGCAAATGTGCAACTACACCGGCGGCGTGGCGGAGAAATCCCCCGACCGGCTGGATGCCCTTGTCTGGGCGTTGACGCAGCTTTCCGGGAATAACCCCGGTCACATCGGCGGCGGGGCGGATCTGGCTCTCACATACTGATGGGCGGTTGACACTTTGCCTTTTTTGTGAAAACAGATTCACAGAAAGGACGATGCCAAATGATCCATCAGAACATTTCCGCTTTCAAGGACAAATCCGAGTCCGTTAAATTCCTCTCCCGGCTGGGAAATGCACAGCTCCCCGCCATGCAAGAAATATGGGAACTGTGCGACGATTGCTTCAAAGGCGAAACGGCAATCAAGGCCAAAGGCGAGAAGTACATCTATCGTCCGGAAAGCAAGCGGGGGAGCAACACCAAAGCCGAAAGAGCGTGGAAAGCCTACATTGGCAGAGGCAAGTTCCCCAATATCCCCGCCAAGGAGTTGAAGAAGTCCGTGGGTATCCTTGCTGCCGGTAAGCCTGCCATTACCCTTGACGGCAAGGCGGAGAGCTTGCACTTCCTTGAGGAATACGCCACTCCGCAGAAAGATGGCATTGACGCCCTTTTCAGGCGCACCATTGAAGCTGTGCTGAAGTATGGGCGGTATTGCCTCCTCCTTGAGACAGACAGCGATTCTGAGAGGGGGTTTCACATCAACGAGTATTCCGCACCCAAGTTCCTCCGGGCGGTCCCCTGCGAGGCTAACGGCGAAAGTTTCGCAGAGCTGATTATCCTTGACACTTCGAGTATTGTCTGGGATCCTGCCACCTGGTCAGATGTGTTCGTTCCCCAGATAACGCTTCTCGGTCTTTCCGGTGAGGCTGACAGCGACAATCGCACCTACTATCAGGCGGTATTCACCGGGAACAATACGGAGATCGCCTCCTACTCCGCCAACGGTCTGCCCAAGTGGCGCAGCACCGAAGCGTATGGAATCGCACTTTCGGGACTTGTGGAACGGCTCAAGGCGTTCAACTTCCGCAATCCTGCCCCGAATTTGTGCAACGAGTTCAAGGTCCCCGACAAGTTCGGCAGACCGCTGAACAGGATCCCTTTCACCTGTATCAACCCCGCAAGTCTGAACTTTGCCAAGTACGAGCTGCCGCCACTCTTCTATCAGTGCATTCTGTGCATTCACGCCCTCAATGCGGACTGTGCCCACCAGCAGGCGGTCTTTATGACCACCGACCCCGTCCCCGTTGTCAAAGGCGTGCGGGATAAGAACGCCGATGTCACCCTTTCCCCCGACCGGACACTGAACCTCGGCGAGGGAGTGGAGTTCGGATTTGTGGGTGCGCCCACCGCCGGACTTGCTATGCAGGCGCAGAATATTCAATCCATCCTTTCCCTTGCGAAAGATTCCGGTGTGTTCCTTGCCGGCAGCGAAGCGTTGACCAATGTGTCAGGTTATGCGTTGGAGATCCAACGGAACTCCCAGACGGCAGACTTGCGGATCATCAATGACACCGTGGGTAAGGGCATTGAAGAACAGCTCCGATGGGCGGGCAAGTGGATCGGTATGAGTTCAGAAGAGTGTGCGACCGATATTGTCTTCACCCCCTCCAACACATTTGCTGAAATACAGCCCGGTCTGGGCGATGCCACAGCCCTTGCGAAAGTGGCAAAGGACTTCAGCATCACCGCAAGAGAAAAGCGGGAGTGGGCGGAGAAGAACCTCGGTTTCCCGGAGCGGAATTGGGAGGAACTTCAAGACGAGCTGGAAGCGGAGGCATTTGCAGCCGAATCCGCTCAAGTTCCCACATCGCAGTTCCCCCCGGTGATGCCGCAGAACGAAGAGGACGAGGAAGACAATGCCAAGGCGGAGTGACCCCAATTCTCAGCGGTCGCAGTTCGCTGATATTGCGAAGCAGATCGCCGACCATCAGGCACGGATTCAGGTCATCGCCGCCAACTGGGCGGAAACGATCACCGAGCATCTCAACGCCACTGAGAAGCGGCTCCTTTCTGCCATTGCCCGGGAGCTGAAGAACTTTACTTTCCGACCCAATTCCAAAGAAACGCTGACCAAATTGAAACGCATCCACACAGTGTTGCGTAAGCTCCGCCTTGCGGGGTGGAAAGCCGCGCAGGAGGCTATCGAGCGTGAGGCGCGGGAACTTGCCGGGAACGAAGCCAAATGGGCGCAGAAAGTGGCGAAAGTCACCTCCGACCCGAAAGATGCGGCAAAGCTCCACGGTGTGTCGGACGCCAAACTTGACAAGGTGGTGAAGTTCGGACTGGCAGACGGCAAAACGGTAACTGAGTACTTTGACCATCTCGCTGATGATGAGGCTGTGCGCCTTGACAGCATGATTCGGCAGGGGGTTGAATCCGGCTGGACCATTGACCAGATGACCCGGAACATTGCCGGAACCGCTGAGAACAATTACACGGACGGCATCCTTGAAGTTGGGAGAAAGTCTGCCATTCTTATGGCACGGACTCTGACCAATGCGGTGGCGAACAATGCCAAAGAGGCTTTTTACCTTGACAACGTGGATATAATCCCGCAGGTGGAGATACTTTCAACCCTCGATGGGCGCACCTGCCCCGCCTGCGCAGGACTTGACCGCAAACGCTTTAAAACCGGCGAACCGCACCCATCTCTCCCCATTCACCACAACTGCCGCTGTGTGCTGCTCCCTGTGACGATCCTTTCGGACTTGGTGGAGGAACAGCGCCCCATGGCACGATCGGACTTCATGGCGGATGCCAAGCGGCGGTATGAGTCGAAGTACCCGGGGAAGAAGTGGGAAGATCTCTCTGAGTCCACCCGGAAGAAGTATTACTACAAGGAGATGCGGGAATATGAGCGCACTACCGGGCAGAGCGCCTATACGCAGGTGTCGGGCGGAATGAACTTCAAGGAGTACTTCCAGAACGAGATGACCGACCAGCAGCGGCAAGATTGGCTCGGTCCGGAAAAGTTCGAGATGTGGAAAAGGGGAAAACTCCCCCTTGACAGCTTTATTCCGCCGTACCCTGACCGGGCAATGACCGTCCGGGAGATGAAACGGCGGGATCAGGAGAGTTTTAAGAAATAAAAAAACACCCCGAAGTGGGGTGTTGCGTCAATTCCAATCAGAGGGTTGTCCCTCCGCAACGGTACGCTAAGGATAATATACACTGCCTCCGGAGATTTGTCAAACTTCCGATAAAAAAAGGTTTAAGCTTTTGCCGAAGCTTAAACCTAACGGGGAAGTCCCCTGTTTAAAATACCGCGGAACGGTTGTATAATATAGCGCCTGTAATGCTATTTTTCAAGTTTCAAGAATACCACTTCTCGATTTTTTCAAAAAGCTCCCGGACTTCTTCGTCCCCGATCATCTCAAGCAGGATATTATCCGCTTCAATATGCCAATCCTCCGGGGATTGGGTTGACATACGGATTGGCTGGCAACTCCGGCAGCAGATACTCCACGAGGTCGGACACGTGCTTAAAACTCCGTGCGGTCTTGGCAAACTCCATGATTTCCCGGTCTTCCGTCTGTTCGTGCTTTGTGCAACGATAAAAATTAAAATCCATAGTCACTTATCCTTTCCGTTGATAACTTCGTCCAGACGGATGATTTTCTCCGCCACCAGCTGCGGGACCTTGGCGGAGCCATTCATATACCGGAATATGGTGAACTCCGAACGGTCGCACACCTCCGCCACCTTGCGGAGCTTGAGCCCGGTGCTTTTGACGTGGGCGGTGAATTCTTCGGCGGTCACTTCTCCACCTCCTTCAACGTCGCTACAGTTTCTCGGAAATCCTTTAACTCTTTCAGCCACCCAAGCAACTGAATATGTTCATCCTTGCATGCTGAACATTCCATCCTCGGTAACACATCTTCTTCTATATGTCTAATGGCTTCATCCAAGCTAATCATTGATATACCTTTTTCAATTTCTCCGCCGTTGCGGCGTGGGCTCTTCTCTGTGCCGCATTTTGTTTCTCCTTTTGTTTTGTTGTTTTCACCGGATGTCCGTTCCGGCAGTAGCAGTACTTAATATAGCACACAAAAAGACAAAATGCAAGTTTTTCATTGATAAAATATGCGATTTTTCTTTACTTTTTTGGTACTTCCGCATTGTTTCTGATAGTCCCCCCCGGAAAGGCAAAGTTGACAAAGTTTCTTTTGATTGAGAAAAGGCTGCGGAATGTCCGCACCGGAAAATTATTCAAACCCAAAGGAGGAGAATAGGATGCCTATTCCACTGAAAGTCGCAAGCATTGAAGAAGTTGACGAGAAAGCCAGAAAGTTTGTCACCGAGAAGGACGGAGAGTTCTTCCTCGATAATGACGCACTTCTTTCCGGGCAGAAAGCCGAGCGCACCATTTCCGATGGGCTGCGTAAGGAACTTGCACCATTTAAGGCTCTGGGGATGTCCGCAGAAGCCTTGCAGGCCCTCGTTGACCTTGGCAAACCCGCAGATGAACTGGCACGGATGATGGCTGATGCAGCCAAGCCGCCCACGGCTCCCGATGTCACGAAAAGCACGGAATTTCTGGAACTCAAAAAACAGTTTGAGAGTCTTCAGGAGTTCAAAGAAAAGTACGAAGCCGCTGAAGCCGAGAACCTCAAGAACAAGCGAAACGATTATGTGCGGAAAGCCGCCCGGGGATTGCCCGATAACGTTGACAAGGACTTGCTCTTAGGATTTCTTGAAGAAAGCGGGATGTTCGACCGTTTCGCTTTGAATGACAGCAAAGACGGACTTTCGCCCGTGGGGGATAAGCTCCCCGGTGATTATCTGCTTGACCTTGCCAACCGCTACCGCTTTCAGAAAGCCTCCACACCGGGCATCGCAAAGCCCGGAACCACCACCATTCAACAGAATGGCAGCGCTGCCTTTGCGGCAGCAAAAGAGTCGGGCGATATTGACGCCATGATCAATTCCGCCCCCATCATTGAATAACAACGAAAAGAAAGGTTCAATTTATGATCTACTCTTACGACTTGAAGAACAAGAAAAGAGACCTCTCCGATGTGCTTTCCACTGTGATTGCTGACCAGCCCCGCTTTATCAATCTCTTTGTCCGGCGGGCAGATGCCACCCAGACCACCCATGAGTGGCTTGAAGATGGCATTTCCGGGCGTTCCGTGGAAGTTGCCAGCATCTCCGGACTGAACGCCACTCTGAGCGAAGCAGATACGGTGAAAATCGTCAAAGGCACTCAGCTGACCATTGCCGGGGACTCCGCACTGTTTGAAGTGACCAACGTTGCCGATACTGTGGCGACTCTGAAGCTGGTCGCCGCCAACGGCTCCGAAAAGGAAGCTCCCGCCACCGGCGATATCCTGAATATCGTCTCCACCCCCATTATTGAGGGCTCCACCAAGGGCGAAGAGACCCACCATCAGGGCGGCGTGGAACACAACTACACGCAGATCTTCCGGAAGGAAATCGTGCTTACCGGAACTGCTCTCGCTGTGAATGTCTATGGCTCCACCGACAATGCACTCACCGCCCAGACCCGCTTTGCGCTTCAGGAACTGACCCGTGACCTCAACCGTGTGGCTTTTTTCGGTCACCGGACCAAAGCCACCCCCACCTCCAATGGTGCGGCTGGCGGTCTTTATGAATTCGGTCTTCAGGATGACGGTCTGGGCGTGGATGGCGGCGGCAATGCCCTTGACAGCTTCATCGTCAACGACGCCGCACAGGCTCTCCTTGGTGCAGGCGCAACCCCCAGCACCCTGATTGTCTCCCCCGGACAGGCTCGTGTGCTTTCCGCCGAATACAAAGACAAAGTCACCATCCAGCGTGAAGATCAACGGCGTGGAGCCTATGTGGCCAGCATCGTCAACGCCATCACCGGCGGACTGATGACCATCTATGCCGATCCGGATGTGCCTGATACCGATGCATGGCTGGTTGACCCTGCCGGATTCGGTCTTTCCAACCTCAAGGGTCGCGCCATCAGCGATGAAGATGCCACTCCGCAGGGCTTTGACGGCATCAAGCGCATGGCTCTTGGCGAACTGACTTTTGAGTTCAAGAACGCCAAACAGCGTCTCTGCCGGATCAAGAACCTGCTGAGCAGCCAAGCCGCAATCGCCGCACTCCGTGGCTGATAAGGCATCCGGAAAGGGGGCGTTTGCCCCCTTTTTTTGACAAATTTGACAAAAAAGGAGATTTAGACCATGAAAATTTTGAGTTTTGTCCGGGCAACACAGAAAGTGGAAGTCGCCATCAAGCGTGACGGCAAAATTGAAGTCCTCACGTTCCCCAAGAGTATGACCGATGCGGAAGTCTATGCCGCGCTCAAAGGCGAACCTGCCCCCCCCGCTGTTGCTCCCGAACCGCCCCCTGCGGGGGATGAGGGCAAGAAGGGACCTGCCGCCCCCACCATTCCCGAACCGCCCGAGAATCCCCCCGCACCGCTGACCATCAAGCAGATGGTGGCGGAACTTGAGAAAGCCGGTATTACTTCCGGATATGACAAGAGCAAGCTCTTTTCCGTTAAGTCCGCTTATGACAAGATGAAAGCCGCCGAGGCGGCGACAGAGTAAACGGGGGGAGCTATGAGCAGCACAGCGTATGCAACGGTCGAGTATGCCAACGAGTTCTTTATGCTCCGGGCGTTTGCCAGTGTCTGGGAACAGGCGGGAGCTGAAAAGGAAAAGTTCTTAAATCTCGCCACCCAGCTTATCAAAGAGTATTGCACCTTTACCGATGAGCTGAACGGCGGATTTTTTGTGTATGAAGAGGTCTCCGAGGGGCAAGAGTGGCTGATGAACGCTTGCTGTGAACAGGCTCTGTATCTCGCCAATCTGGGCAAAGACCCCACGCAGGCGGACAAGAAAACCACCCTCGGCATCGCCAGTGCCGAGGGGACAGTCTTTGACAAGTCCTTTGCCGCAGATATCATCGCCCCCCGCTGCCGCATCATTCTTGAAAACCATGGCGGTATCCTGAACGATTCCGCTTTCAACGGTGCAGGCGGTATCGGCTCCGGATCGGTGCTGAAATAAACACCACCTTTCCCCTCTTTATCGCCTGTGTTCGGGGTTTTCATCCTTTTCCCCGAATTCCCACACAGACGGGAAAGGGGGGGATTTTTCATTTGATTTTTTGAAAAAAAGGCACAAAAACCCCGGTTCCGCAAGGTTCCGGGGGTTGTTTTATCGAGGCGGCTTATTTCAATTTTCGCTCTTCAACCATTCGCCAGATGGCGATGGGAACGGGGTGCTTGCCCGAGATGTAGTTGTTGAAGGTCTGCGGGCTGACTCCGCAGTAGGCGGACAAGGCCTTTTTAGTCATGCCGGTGGATCGGCAAAGCTGGTCAAAGAGATATGCCAGCCGGTCTGATCTGATCCAGTGGCTGTCATCGGCTCCGGTGTAATCGTCCCGCTCCCAGGTGGGATTGGGGACCAGTTCGACCTTATCGACTTTCCAGATGTCATCTGCCGCATAGATTTCGCCTTCACTATCTTGATATCCATAAAGTTTTTTCATTGTTCTTCCTAATGCGTTGTGTTCGATGATCGCCTCAATAGCGGATTTGATTCCGGCTGCCTGGTGACGACCAGAGCAATGCTCAAGTTCATAGTAAGCATCTTCGAAGTCCTCCCGGTCAAACTCATCCGCAAAGTAAAACTCCATTTCTTCGCCCTCCCGGCTGACTCCGATGACCTTGCGCCCGGCCATCAACATTTCCCGCAGCTGGGCGGGGATCTCTTCTCCGTAATAGAATTCCTAGCAGTCGTCCAGAATGATTCGCAGTGCCACCATTTTACTTTTCCTGTGTGGGGGACATCGATCACATAGTGTTCGTTGAAGTTGCCACGCCGTCAAAAGCGTTCCTCGAATTCTTTCTTGGCGATTCTTTCAAGTTCGGCGGCGTTGTTGCTCGCAGCGACACTCTGCCACGCTTGATAAAGCTCATCTTCATTATCCCAATTCAGACCGTATTTCTTTTCCCAGGCGGATAGCCATTCCTTTTTCTCGTTTTCGTCAATCTCCCACCAGTAGCTGTACAGGAGCAAGTTATCCTGATTCCAGACATTGAGAAGCTCAAGAGCATCTTCAACATCCGTCCGGTCATCCTTGGCGCAGCGGTCTCCGGCTCCCCAGGAGAGAAGAACTTTGATCGCGTCTGCGTATTCATTGCCCATTTTAACAAGCTCTTCAAGCTTATGCTCCTGGTCAACTGTCAATTCTTTCATTTTGTTTCTCCTTTTGTTGTGGGGGTGTCCCCCGTTATTGTCTGTATATAATATACACCCTAAATGTTCACTTTTCAAGGGTGAAATTAAAGTTTTTTAATTTTTTTTCAAAAAACTTTAATTTTCCCTCAAAAAAAGGTCAATAAAAAACCCGCCTGGCTTGGCGGCTGCTGTATCCGGTCACAGTGCTTCACAGTGCTTCACAGTGATTCACAGTGATTCACAGTGATTCACAGTGATTCACAGTGATTCACAGTGATTCACAGTGCGTCCTTGTTCTTCCTTATGTGATTGTACCCCCGTGCGGCCTCTGCTTTTGCTTCTTCTGCCTTGTCTGCGATCCTGAGGAGTTCTTGCTTGGTGGATTCCCGCAGTGCGGCAAGATCAACGCGCATATTCTGAACATCTCGCATCGCCGTCCAAGCGATGAAGGCACTGGCGATGGCTGCGGCAAAGCCGATAATGCAAAGCAGCTTACAAGAATTGTTCCTCTCAACGATGAACTGGCTCCGTTCATCCAATCTGCCGATCTTCTCATCGGCTCCGGCGTGGCAACCGCCCACGGCTTGGCTCATGGTGTTTTCTCCTTTTTCTTTCTGGTTTTGTTCGCCTGCGGCAATGCGCAGGATCTTTGAGGCCGGGCATTGTTCCCGGCAATTGGCACAATTTCCGTCACACATATTGGTCCCCTTTCATTCAAGAGAAACGATGTAAACTTTCCCTCAAGTTGACAAGTTTCCTTTTTGGTGAAAGAGTGATAAAAAAGAGGAACAGTCCCATGGCAAATTGGAAACAGGAACTTGCGGCGGCGGTGACCGCCATTGATGACGTGACGGCCAATACCGCCACGCTGACTTTGCGGATCAGCACCCTTGCCGACCTTTTCGGTGAGTGGGCAAGATATGTGTTCCTCACCCGGCAACTGAAAGTCAAGGCTCCCTCCCCTGTTTCTCAGCGTCTGGTGGACGGCGTGAACTATCAGGCGAACGACTTCGTGTGTGAGTGTGCATACCTTACAGTCAAGGAGGCACTGACCGATAAGGCTGAAGATCCGGCGATCACGGTCAACGGAGTGGTGAAGACTCTGCCGGAAATCCGCCCCATGGATGCCGCCCACGGATTCGGTATTGATACCGGGGATGACTTGCTGACCATTGGCGGAGCCAAGTTCAACATCATCCGGGTGGACGGACTCAAATGGCTGGATTCTGAGCCTTCTGTGCTGCGGTTTACGTTGAGAGGGGTGAACTGACGATGCCGAAGATTGCCCCCACTCTTGAACTTGCCTACGCTGTCAGGCGGCGGGTGGTTCCCGCGATATTCGCTGTTGAGGAATATCAGCAACCGGATGCTGATGCTCCCAAGGCTCCCCTTTATGTTCGGGAGACTATACTTGAGGAGACGGCGGAGCAGTACAGCCAAGGTATGCGGCGGTGGTCATTCCTTGTTGAGCTTGACATCTTCTGCGACCGGGTGTCTTACCCCTCCCCCAAGCGGACGCTTGAGGGCAAAGCGGATGAAATCAAGGCCGCCTTTGACCCTGATGGTGAAGATCTTGCCATTGAGGGGTTCCGGGTGTGGATTGACGGACTTCCCCAGTGTCAGGGTATGGATCAGGAAGAGGAACTCTACCGCTTACCTGTGACCTTTTCCTTGGTGATCGTGGGGTGATAAAATGATAACTGTTGATATTAATAAAAAATGGGACGGCGAGAAAGTGGCACGTATTTTTTCGCGAAGGGTAACCGATATGGTGAAGATTGCCGCCATTGAATTTTATCGTCAAGTTCAGATATCCACTCCGGTCGATACCGGAAGAGCGCGTTCAAACTGGTTCATCACCATCAATGCCCCCAGTGATGCTTGCAATCCGGAAGGGCACTATGGTATGGGCAATATTGCTGTCAACATGCCACAGGGATTGAACATTTCTATAACAGACACCATATTTATCACCAACAATACGCCTTACATCAAGGCGCTCAATAATGGCCACAGCCGTCAGGCTCCGAGGCGTTTTGTGCAACTTGCCGCCGCAAGGGTACAAAGAGCCATTGATAAAATAAGCGCACAAATTGATTAACCCCTAAAACAGTAAAGGAGAAAAAAGAATTATGGCTAACGAATATGGCGAACTGCCGGTTCCCGTTTCCGGGAGAAGTGTTCAGGTTAAAATCGGTGAAACGGTCGTTGACGTGCTGGGGGATATCGTGACCCGTCCGGCAGGTGAAGCATCCGAGAAGGAAAAGCGCGGATTCCAAAGCGGTGATGTCTTCATGTGGAAGCACAACTACGGTTACACCGATGTGAGTTTCACTGTGGCAGATAAAGACGGTCTTGCCGATGCCGTCGAGGCGATGCGAGGCAAGGAGCAGATAATCACTCTTCCCGACTTCTCCGGCAAAGGGTACGTCTATATTTCGGATGGTCCTAAGATTCCCTCGGACGGAGAAGATGTAAAGACCTTTGCATTCACGATCCAGTGGTCAACTACCGCCACTCCCCAGGCGTAAATTTTTCAACAAAAAGGATGAAAAACAATGCTTGATTTGAGTAAACTCCCTGTTTTTGAATTGCCCAGCGAGAACTTTGAATTTGAATTTATCGGAACTCTTCAAAAGGTCAAATTGACTGCGGCAGATGATGAGGCTTTCCTTGATACATCCGACCTGAAGAAGAATGAATTGAACGAAGCCAAAATCCGCCGTTATTTTCTCAAACGTTGCACAGACCTGAGCGACAAGGATATTGACTTGCTCATGAGCAAAGACGGCAAAGCTGTGAGCGAGATTCTCACTCGGATCTTCAAACTTTCCGATGATTTTACCGCAGAGCAGAAAAGGCTTCGTGACGAAGCAAAAAAAAAGTCTACTCCCAGTCCCAATACTGCGAGCTGATACGGCTTTGCGTTGACCTTGGGGATTGCTCTTTGCTTCCCCAGCCATTGAGCAATAAGGATATTATTTATCTTCGTGCGTTCTATGGCCACAAAGAGAGCCTGCGCCGATTACCGCTTGACGATGCGGTCTTTTATCTGGCAAGGATCTGTGATTGTTTTGCGGGGAGTGAAGTCCTTGACCATGCACCATCTCATGTGCGCTATCTGGCAGAGTGTTACAAGAGGCAGAAAATGGCGAAGGAATGACTACTTTTTGCGGCAGAATGGCATGAAAAAAAGAATTGCTCCAAAGAAGAATGTCACAACCGATGCGGTTGTGTAACCGGCATCAAGTGAATAATTCCCGAACCGTTGCATTTCAACGTAGGCATGCAAAAGAATAAATGCTCCTATTGCCATTAGGACTAACCCTAACGAAATCAGCAAAACTTTTGCAACAGAACGCTTATTGTTGGCAACTGCCAGTTTAAGCGTGGTTTCTTCAATGACAAATTTTCGACCGCAGACGCACTCGGCATTTCTTCCTTTTTCGTAATCATCAATCTCGTACTGCGCTTCGCAATCGGGGCAAACCACCTTCATTTTTTTGTTTCTCCATGTTTTTTTAACAGATGTATAAATATACTTCACCTTTCCAAGGTTTACAAGTGTTCCTTTTTATGAAAGGAGAAAAAAATGGAAGATATTACCGCAAGAATCATTGTGACCGCTGAAGCAAATGCCGCTGTTCAGGGGTTGAACAATACCCGAAAGGCTCTTGATGATGTCACTCAGGCACGTTTGCGTGAATTGCAGGTTCAGAAAGCGCAGGCACAGCTTGAACTGGCGGAATTTGAGTCTTCCCAAGCGGCTCAAAAAGCCTATGCGGCCGAAATCCCTCTGCGTGGAGCTGAACGCCAGCTTGATTTTCTCAAAGAGCAGCACAAGCAACACCTGGAAATGTACGCAACCCAAAAACAGCTCGGTGAACTTGATGAAAAGTCAAACAGCAAGTGGGTGAGGTCGTTAAAAAAAGAAGCTGCTGAAATGGAGACTTTGCAAGGTCGCGTAAAAGATTTGACCAAAGAGTATCTCCCTCTTGCCAATGCTGAAGCTGCCGCCAATCTCGCAGCTTTCAACGCGAAACAGAAACTTGATGCTCTTGGGGAATCCACCGAAGGAGCAACCCAGCAAACGGAAAAATTCTCATGGAAAATGGCGGCCGCAAGGATGGCATCACGCACGTTTAACATGGACCTGGGTGCCACATCCAGCAACATGATTAAATATGGTGTCCTTGCCGCCGGTGCCGCTTCAGCAGTAAAACTTGTAAAATGGGGCTTTGAACAGATGGACAAAGCCATGATAGAAGATGCGGAACTCTGGCAACGCAACAATGAGAACATCAAGGAAACTGCCGCTTCATGGGCGGAGGCAAGAAGCAGGCAGAACGAGGCATTGGACACGATACGCCAATATAACGGACAAACGGAAATATCTGCTGTTGACAGCCTGAAAATGGCAAATGCGATTAAAAGTTTGCGTGGCGAATTTGGAGATCTCGGGTTTGAAATTGATGAATCGACCGGCAAGATCAAAAACTTTGACAAAGCAAGTGCCGCCCTGAAAAGAAAACAAATCGAAAGGGAACAAAGCGAAATCAGAACGCAATTAAAGAACCTCGAAGAAGAAAGAAGAAGACAAATTGAGGTTCGTGATACCGCCGGCGTCCCTATTTGGTTCGGGGGGGATGTCCGCATAGGCGGTGGTGCTCAAATGGAAGCTGCAGGCAAAGAAATCGATCGCATCGGCAATGAAATGTCAAAACTGAGAAAACGCCAAGCGGAGCTTAAAAGACTTACCCCCGAAGCAGATGCTGAAAAGGAAGCGAAAGCTCGTGAAATTGATGCTTCAAAGATGTTCAATCGCCGAATTCAAGAGTGGCAGACTCAGGTCAAAATCCAGCTCTTGAGAAACCAGGGGCTTGAAAAAGAAGCACGATTGCTTGAAATCAATGCTCGTCTTGATAAAGAGCGTCTTGGTCTTGCCAATGACCAGCAGAGGGCGGTTTTTGACAAAATGCGCCAAGAGATTATTGATGCCGAAATGATGCAAAGCTGGGAAACACCAACACAACGTCACACTCTTGACATTGAGAAAGAGTTCGCAAAATATAGAGCCACGGCGCAGGGAGCGATTGACGCCAACAGCCTTGAGGGGTGGAGATTGCAGACCCGGCGGCTGACCAGTGCGGACATGGGCGACCCGCAGAAATCCTCGGCGGAAAGCCTGAAAACCGTGGTCAAGCAGGGCGCGGAGACCAATCAGAAGCTGGAGAACCTCACAAGGCAGGTGGCGGCACTCACCTCCGGCGGGGCGAAGATCACCGTGGCGGCAAGGAAATATTGAGAAGTGAAAGGAGCTGAACAGAATGCCAGCGATCGTTGATTATGTTGAGGATATTGAAGTCCACACCTCGGCGGACGGGGTGGAGGTCATCAGGGAAAAAGGGATATCGGCAGACTCTTTCGCCAATATCATCAATCAGAAGTTACTGCCGGAATATGGGACACGGCATCCGGACTTTCCGCAAATGCGCCTGATCTCCGGTCAGGTAAGCCGAAGCGGGAACGATGGGGGCAAATGGCAAGGCTGGTGGAGGGGAACTTACTCAAGCAAGACCTCCTCTGCCGCCCCTTCCGAAAAAGACCCGTGGGAACTGGACGCACACGAGTACAGTGCGGAGCCTTTCGCCATTGAGCAGCCCATGATCTACGGCTACGACAAGAAAGGCAAACGGCATCAGCTGAAAAACTCCGCCGGGTGCATGTTGCAACGGCAGAACACCATTTACGGTGTCCGCCACTCGTTCCTTTTCTGCGTCAAGGACAAAGGCAGTCGCCCGAGATTCAACCAGAACGCCCTCGTGAACTCCTCCACGGTGAAGATCGCCGGGGAGACATTTGAAGCCTACACGGCGATGCTGACTCCGCCCTCGGTGAGCTTGCGTGTCGAGTACAACGACAGCGGAAGTGTGAAGCGGAGCTACTGGGAAGTCGGATCGTAGCCATGT
>JAZNGR010000021.1:0-1954 GCA_045576575.1 Eubacteriales bacterium | reverse complement strand
CCTTCTCAAAGAGAAGAGCCACATTGGGAGCGGATTCATAGACCACATCATACCCCCGCTCGATCACCTTCCCCGCAATGGCACTGGAAAGATGAGTCTTACCAAGACCCGTTCCCCCAATGAAAAGAAGGGAGGGAGAAGCGGTGGTAAAGGAGTCGGCATAGGCCTTCATTTCTCCCAAAATACTCTCCATCACATCTCTCGGGGAGTAGCGGGAATCGGGCAGAAGTGCGGTGGAATAGAAGCTTAAATCAAAATTATCAAAGCGCTGCTTGGCAAGAAGCTTTCCCATACCCGAGGCACGGTACCCCTCCTTCACAATGGCCGAGCGCAGACAGCGGCACATTTTGCCGTCCACCCAGCCGGAATCGGAACAAATCTTGCAAGCTCTGCGAGGCAATGTGTGATCCTTTGCAAGGCCCATTTTCTCAAGCTCGTTTCCGTATTCCTCCTGAAGGGCTCGGCTCTCCTCCTGCAGACGGGCAAGTCTTTTTTTCAGATCTTCCCCACCCTTCATGCTCTCATTTAAGGTGCGAAGGGGAATGGAGCGCATAGCGGTGCCCAGACGGAAAAGCTCGGGATTTTTTTCCTCCGCCTGAATTCTCCGAGCCACAGCGGCCGCTTCCTCGTTTTGGCGGCGCTGATCAAAGGCACGGGTCACCTCTTCTACAATTTCTCTCTGAAACATGGCCTCTCCTTACAGATTTTTTCTTCCCTTGGAAACCGCCTGCTCAAAGAAGCTGTCCAGATCGTAGCTCTTGGGCGCTTTCCCGTTTTCGGAATTTTGGTTCTTGCCGATATCCTCCACCGAGCGGATCCCCTCGGCAAACCAATTCTCCAAAATCTTATTCATATATTTAATGGAAGGATTTTTCGCCGCCGCAACGGTCTTTTCATAGGCGGCATCAAGCATATCATCCCCAAAGGCAAATTTTTTGCGCCAGGTTTCCAGGATTCCATCCTCAGCACCGGTCAGCTTCCGATCCCCCAGACCGAACAGGCGACGGATCTTTTTCTCGTAAAGTGCCTTTTCCTGACGGGCGGCAAAATAAGCCTCTGCCTTTTCATAAGTGTCAATGCCGTCATCCTGAAAGGAGGTGAGCATTTTGGTAATATACCGAAGACTCCGCTTCTCACGGGAAACACAGTCCTCAATCACCAGCATCACCACATCCAGCGGCATTTTCAAATAATCGAGAAAGGACCAAAGTCTCCCCAGCTCACTGGTGTTCAGCACCTTTTCCAGCCTCCCCTCGGCAAAGGAGACCAAATTCTTAAAATCGGGCACCGCCTCGGCGGCATCGGCCAGATCCTTGGCAGAATAAAAGGGCGCTTCATCTGCATCAATGATCTTTCGGGGCTCCGGTTGGGGCTTGGGCTCAGGCTCCTCCAAGGAAGGCTCCTGTTCGGAGGGCAAGGCCTTGCGGGTGCGGCCACGCCTACCCTCGGTTAATTTCAAGATCCCGCAGCCACGCCAAAAGGCAAGGGCCGTCAGCACCATTTCTCGATCGTAGGTTTGGGATAAGGTAAGGATCAATTCTTCCTCCTCCACGGGTCCAAAGCGAAGGACCCCCACGGCAGACAAAAGGAGCTTCAATTCCCCTTCCCCCGCCTGATCCATTTTTTCCAAAACCTGTACCGGCAGAATCAGGGAGGAATCCGGCCAGGCTTGCGACAATCTATATTTCATAAACACTCCAATATTCAGTGGATAAAATCTCAAACTAATTGTAGCACAAAATCCCCTGTCGGTCAATGACATTTCTCGTTTTCCTTTTTCCACTGAATGTTTTTCTTGTCAAATTGCGACGCTTTTCTATAAAACAGGTGCAAATCCATCACCACCCTTCGTCAACTTTTTTCCTTCAAAAGGGATAGAATGGCAAAAAGGAGTGTTGAAGTATGTGGAAACGAGCAAAGGAAACGGAAAAAATACAATATCTGCCCGCGGATG
>JAZNGR010000020.1:0-30355 GCA_045576575.1 Eubacteriales bacterium | reverse complement strand
TGGTAAACTAAACAAATAAACCGCCCCCCCCGGGGCATTTCCCCGGCGGGTGTCGTCGTTGTTTATTTTGAACCGCTGGACGGTGGCTTGCAAAAGACCAGTGTTGCTTGAGACTTCACAGTCCGTCGCGATCTACGGACGGTTTTAATGCCGTCCTGAGAAAACTTGCTTTTTTCAGGAAAGGTGCACAAAAAGAAAAAGCCCTCCCGCGAATGCAGGGGGCTTTTCTTTTGGTGCACCTTCAGGGACTCGAACCCGGGACCCACTGATTAAGAGTCAGTTGCTCTACCAACTGAGCTAAAGGTGCATATTTAATTGCTCAATTAGTATAACAATCCGAATTGATTTTGTCAATAGTTTTTTTGAAAAACAAAGATTTTTAATGTTTTGATAAGTTGCGTTTTTGGATAATTTGTGATACTCTTTAATAGAGGTGATAACATGCTTTCCAAACTTTTTAGAATATTCTGTTTAATACTTGGTGGATTTTTGACTCTGTATACATGCTGCTTTATCATCGTACTTCATTTTCACACAGGGGTTTTCCTGACATTATTTTTAGGGCTTCTGATTCTCTCTTTCGGTGTCTTTTTTAAGTTTTATCAAACAAGTATACCCATTTGGTTAAAAACGGTTTTTTGGAGCGGATTGGCAATTGTTGCGGTTTGCATTGGATCGCTCTATCTCTATGGAAGAACCGATACGGTAACATATCAGGAAGATGTTTTATATGTATTGGGTGCCGGGCTAAAAAAAGAGGAACCCAATGCAACACTGGCGAGACGGTTGGATCGAGCAATATTATATTATGAAAAAAATCCTGATGCACTCATTGTTGTAACAGGAGGAAAAAACTTCAATGAACCTATAACAGAGGGGCTGGCAATGGAACGCTATCTTTTGGAAAGAGGAATCCCAGAAGATCGGATTATTCGCGAGGAGGCATCTACCAGCACATATGAAAACTTTGTTTATTCTAAAGAGTTGTTGGAATCTTGTTTTGATCATGAATACACGGTAGCGTTTGTTACAACTGATTTTCATGTTTTTCGTGCCGAGAGACTGGCAAGATTGGTTGGATATGGAGAAATCACCCATTGCCATAGTAATGGCTTGCCTTACAGGATGATATCAACAGGGTTTAGAGAAGTCTTGGCAGTAATCAAATTGTGGCTATTTCAGTGTTGACAGAAAAAACAAATATTGATAAAATAAAGTGAAGAGGAATCTTTTGTTTAAAGGGAGGAAAAACCAATGAAACTTTGCTATGTTGTATATAGAGAAGATAATGTGATGGTTTTTGCTTCTCAGGTTTTGGAGTATCTGCAAAACCTTAAAGGGACATCCGATTTTGAACAGATGGAGTTGTTGGTTTTCCGTTCCGGCGAAAAAGAAGAGCTGGAAAACCGGATACATCGGTTTGTGGATCGTTGCAAAACCTTTTTATCAAAGCGCGTTTTTTCAATTGCGCAATTAAACAGCAGCGCAAAAAAAATGAAGCAGTATCTCTCTCAGGCATATGGCACACAGGATGAAATCGCGGTCATTTGTCGCGGTCCTTTATCTGCATTTGTTGCAGAAAAGGCATTTAAGGCGTTTCCAAACAGTCGTATTCTTTTTGATAACCGCGGATTACCTATTGAAGAGTCTGCAATGCGAGGCGATAGTTTTCTGCACAAACTGCATCGCAATATGAAAAAAAGAGTGATTTTATATGCAAAGGATCATTGCGATATGTATAATTTCGTGACCGGTCCTATGCGAGACTATTATATTGAAGCATATCAGTATTCCCCTGATATTCCGTATACGGTGATTCCGACCTTATATAAGGCGGAGCCGGTAGATGAAGAAGGGTTCTCTGTAGTTGCGCAAAAAGAGAACTATTCCCCAAAGGATCTTATTGTGAGTTATGTGGGATCCACCGATGTTTGGCAATCTGCCGATCGGTTGGTAGAGGTAATTGAAAAAATTGCCATTCGATATTCTAATGCACGCTTTTTCATTTTAACCAACGGTTCTTTCCCTGAGATAGAAAAACTTTCGGAAGAAATCAGAGCGCGGATTGTGGTGAAGGGTGTACCTCATAGTGAGATTAAATATTATTTGGCAATGACGGATCTGGGAATCGTGATTCGAGACGATGGGATTGTTAATCGTGTGGCGGCACCGACTAAAATCACGGAGTACCTAACCAATGGAATGTGTATTCTTTATAGCGGAGAAATAGGCATTTTATCGGATATGAAACGTCAAAACCTTAGCGGGAAGATGATTCATTTGGATTTGGAGCCAAATTGGTTAGAGCAAATCGGAACGCTTGAAAAGGGGAAAGCCAGTGAAGCGGTGATTCGTTATTTTGATATGAAAACCCGTCAGCAAGAAACTCTGGATATGATTAAAAGAAGCATGAAAAATAAAAAGGTGAGGTAAAGAAAATGATCAATGTAATCGGACTTGGCTATATTGGACTTCCAACAGCACTGATGTTGGCTGCTCATGGTGTGGAAGTCGTGGGTACAGATTATAATAAGGAATTGGTTGCCACCTTAAACGCCGGCAGAACGACCTTTAAAGAAAAAGGTTTGGATGAACTGTTTGCTGAAGCAGTCAGCAAGGGCATTCAGTTTACTACTGAATATCAGGTGACGGATACTTATGTAGTTTCGGTTCCTACTCCCTATGATAAATTTAGTAAAAAGGTCGATGCTTGCTATGTGGTGGCAGCAGTAAAGAGCGTAATGGATGTTTGCCCTAAAGGCGCTACTGTTGTGGTAGAATCCACCGTTTCGCCCGGCACCATTGATAAATATGTGCGCCCCGCCATTGAAGAGAATGGCTTTGTGATTGGCAAAGATATTCATTTGGTTCATGCGCCGGAGCGAATCATCCCTGGCAACATGGTCTATGAATTGCTCCATAATAACCGCACCATCGGTGCAGATTCGCCTGAGATTGGGGAGAAGATCAAGGAGATGTATGCTTCCTTCTGTCAGGGGGACATCGTGGTGACCGATATTCGCACCGCGGAGATGACCAAGGTGGTGGAAAACACTTTCCGTGCGGTCAATATCGCTTTCGCCAATGAACTGGCAAAGATCTGCCGTCATGATAATATGGATGTTTATGAGATTATCAAGATCTGTAATATGCATCCTCGCGTGAATATTCTGCAGCCCGGTCCCGGTGTGGGCGGTCACTGTATTTCGGTGGATCCTTGGTTTTTGGTGGGGGATTATCCCAGTTTGGCAAAGGTTATCGACGAGTCTATGAAGACCAATGACAGCATGCCTGAATTTGTGCTCAATCGGATTCATGAGATCATGAAGGAGCATGGCATCACCGATTTCGGAAGAGTCGGTCTCTATGGTTTGTCTTATAAAGAGAATGTGGACGATCCTCGCGAATCGCCCACCATCCAGTTACTGGAAAATCAGGAGCGTCATTTAGCGGCGCCCTTAAAGTCCTATGATCCTTATTTCGAAAAAGATATTGTTCCTAATCAGTATCATGATTTCGATAAGTTCTTGGAAGACACCGATCTGGTGGTGATCATGGTGAATCATGATCAGATTAAGGAGAATATGGACAAGCTAAAGGGCAAGATTGTATTCGATACCCGTAAATGTTGCGATCTGCCCGGTACTTATAGATTATAATACTTCAAAAGAGCAGAGGATTCCTCTGCTCTTTTGTAACTTCTTGGCATTTTTCGGTAGATGATGAGTGAGGAGGTGGATGCTTTGGATGATCGTCAAATCGTGGAGCTCTATTGGAACCGTGAAGAACAAGCCATCAAAGAAACCCAAATGAAATATGGGAATTATTGCTATTCCATCGCGCATCATATTCTTCAAAACCGAGAGGATGCCGAAGAAAGTGTCAACGATACCTATCTCGGTGCTTGGCGAAGTATGCCGCCCCATCGACCGCGCTATTTATCTACCTTTTTGGGACGAATCACCCGGAATCTTTCGCTGAAAAAATGGCGGGATCGCCATGCAACCAAGCGCGGAGGCGGAGAAGTGGCGCTGACCTTGGAGGAACTGAAGGATTGCATCCCCGCTCCGAATACGGTGGAAGAGGAGATCGAAGCCAAGGCATTGGCTGAGATTATTGATTCCTTTTTGCGAGAATGCTCTGCTGAGGACCGGCAGATCTTTCTTTGCCGCTATTGGTTTTTTGATTCGGTGAAGGAGATTGCCAAAGAGTTCGGTTATTCGGAGGGTAAGGTGAAGATGCAATTGCTTCGCACCCGCCAAAGGCTACGGGAGCGGTTGGAGCAGGAAGGAGTCGCCTTATGAAAAAACAACAAAAATTGCAAGACGCCATCGGTATGGTGGGGGATGATCTGATCCATCATGCTAAGGCGGTTCAAAAGAAAACAACTCGCTTTTGGCGCAACTGGTATACTCCCGCTATGGCGGCGGTGTTGGTGCTGGCCATTGTGAGTGGAGCGTTTTTTTGGCAAAGACGCGGTCCGGAGGAGTTTCTGACATTCCCGAATATCGAATGGTCTGATCCAAACCAATCGGAGATTGATCCGATGGTCGGTATTTTGCCGCTGGGTAGTGCCAACGCTTTGGCGGAGGCGGTTTATCCGGACTCCATGCCGTTTCCCGACGAGAGCAAATATGACTGGAAAGATGGGGAATGGGATCGCGTTAGCGAGGCTTGGAATGAGGAATGGCAAGTGCGTCGCGATCAAGCAAAGATTGCGGGAAACATTGAAGATTTCACAGCGGTTACCATGCGGGAATTTTTGAAATCAGACGGAACCAACGCAGTTTATTCTCCGCTGAATATCTATTTTGCATTGGCGATGTTGGCAGAGACGACCGAAGGAAATTCCCGCGCGCAGATCATGACCCTCTTGGGGGAAGACAACATAGATGATCTGCGGTCAAAGGTAAAAGGGCTATGGGAATCCAATTATCGGAATGACGGTGCGGTGACAACGATTTTGGGCAATTCCATTTGGCTCAACGACGGCGTTTCTTATAACCAAGAAACGGTGAAGACTTTGGCAACGCAGCATTATGCTTCTTCTTACGCGGGAAATCCGGCAGATAAAGACTATGAGAAACTACTGAAAGAGTGGCTCAACCGTCAAACAAACGGACTTTTGGAAAGGCAAGTAGAGCGGATACAATTAAATCCGCAGATGGTGCTTACTTTGGCATCTACCATCTATTTCCAAGGAAAATGGGGAACAAAATTTATTAAAAGCAACACCGCCGAAAGCACTTTTAACGGGATCGATGGCGCGCAGATCTGTGATTTTATGAATCAGCAATATCTGGGAAACTATTGTTGGGGAGATCAATTCAGCGCGGTGTATAAATCCTTTGATCAGGCCGGCGGAATGTGGCTGATCCTGCCGGACGAGGGGGTGGATCTCTCGGCACTGTTGACCGATGAGCAGGTAATGCAGATGACCATGGGCGAAGGGTATGAACATACCAAAAGCCTATTTGTGAATCTTTCGATGCCGAAATTCGATGTAGATTCGGATCAGCAGTTGATCGGCGGATTAAAAGAACTCGGTGTTACCGATGTGTTTGATGCATCCACCGCAGATTTTTCGCCCTTATGTACGGAAATGCCTTTGCGGGTTACCGGCGCACAGCATGCGGCGCGGGTGCTGGTGGATGAAGAGGGCTGTGAGGCTGCCGCGTTTACGGTGATGGCTGCCGATGGCGCTATGGAACCCCAGGATTGGGAAGAGGTTGATTTCACTCTGGACCGTCCGTTTCTCTTTATTGTTACCTCGGAGCATGATGTTCCGCTATTTGCGGGAACGGTTTATCAGCCGTAATAAAAAAAGACACCCTTGTGGCACCTTCCTTACGAAGGTCTGCCCAAAGGGTGTCTTTTTTTATTTACGCGAAGAAGCCGTTATAGATCATTTTACCGATGCAAAGGGCGGCGAAGATCCAGATGTAGGGGGAGAGGAGCGGGTCGCCATAGGCGAGGGATTTGGTGCTCTTCTGAAGCGTTTTTCGCTTGCCTAATTGATCGGAGACGGCGGTTTCCAGCATCTTCAACGTGAAGATCAGCAGCAGGAAGCACGCCAGCACAAAAAGAATCAAAAAGAGTTTATCTTGGAACAGGTAACGAACAAATTCGGTGTTTTTTGCGATCAGCACTGCAACACCGTTATTGATAGCGTGGGCAAAAACGGCGGGCCAAACGCTGCGGAAAAGGGTGGTCAGTACCCCATAGCACACCCCTGCCACAAAGAGGGAGGGCAGTTGGGTGGGGCTGGTATGAAAGAGGGCGAAGAGCAGGGCGGTCAACAAGACGCCGATGGTCACGCCGTATTTTTCATATTCCGTTTGCACCAGGCCCCGCATCAGCAATTCTTCCGAGAGGGCGGGCAGCAGAACCGAGGTCAGCAGCAGAGCGGCGTGGCTTTTGCCGGAGAGATCCACGATGTTGGGCTGGAAGGTTACATGGAATACCGAGCGCACCAGAGCGGTGGTTCCCACATTGATCAGAGTACAGATCAGGCAGACCGAAAGCCCAAACAGCAGGACAAACAGCCAATACCGCGGTCCCACAAACTTCAGCCGAAGAGCATGACGCTTTTTATAGCGATGGGTACGGGTATAGATCCAGATGGGGAGCAGGTAAATGACCCCATAAATCAGGCAGGTCCAGCCGGTGGAAAGGGCGGGCAGCCATTGGCGGCAGAAAGAAAGCCCCAAAAGCAGCACCAAGATCACCAACAATAAGGCGGATATTTCTTTGGAAATGTCTCTTCTCTTGCTCATTTAATAAACAATACTCTCTTTAATCTTTTGGGCGGTTGCGGCATCCACCGTGCGCTCGATCAGCTTCAATGCAAAGTCGATGGCGGTGCCGGCACCGCGGGAGGTGATGATATTGCCATCTTCCACTACTGCATCGAAGGAAACTTCTTTACAGCAAAGTTCCTCTTCCATGCCGGGATAGCAGGTGGCTTTTTTATGGGTCAGCAGACCCAATTTTCCCAAAACGCTGGGGGCGCCGCAGATGGCGGCAACGATTTTGCCCGCTTCATCGGCGCGGGTCACCAGCTCGCAGACCGCGGCGCTTTCACCTAAGTTTACATAGCCGGGATAGCCGCCGGGCAGGACCAAAAGGTCCATGGTATCAAAATTCAGATCTGCCAAGGTGCCGTCGGCAACTGCTTGGATGCCGCGTGCACCGCGAACGATAGTGTTATCAGTAATGGAGAGGGTCTGCACTTCGGCACCTGCGCGACGCAACAGATCCACCGGCGCAAAGGCTTCCAATTCTTCAAAACCTTCTGCCAACAAAACAACGATGTTGCTCATTTTCGAACCTCCGCTTTATATTTCATCAATAAAATTGAGGGGCGGTAGCTGAGCTTGGCTTTTCGCAAGCCCTCATCGCCCGTATCATCCTCCCGATTGATCCAGCAGATTTCGGGAGGCAGGGTCTTTATAAATTCACGGTTGACCATGGGGTAAGCCCCGCGGATAGAGGCATCGGCCTTTTCAATATGAACGCAAAAGCCCTCTTTGCCCAAAGGCTCGCCGCAGGTGAAGCCGCAGATCTTTCCATCGGCATACAGGGCGATGCCCTGATAGCCCAATTCTTTAAAATGGCGCAGCGCCCGCCGTACTGCACACCCTTCCCAAGCAAGAGATTGTTCTTCGGGGCAGTTGTTTTGGCGGCACCACTCATCATTATAGGTTCGAACTTCTTCCAGATTGGTCTCATCAATGGGGCGGACTTCCCAATCATAATGTTCTTCAAAATAATGGATATGATTGCGCTTTGCCGCCAGTTTTTTGCCTCTTAAGGTTTCTAAGGCTTCACGGTCATAGATATAATCGGCATTGTTGCGCAACTCCGTAAAGTTAAAGGCTTGGGGGAAGGTCTCTTCCATCCAACATTTGGTGGCGTCGTCAATTCCCAAAAACTGCGTTTCACCTTCCGCCATCAATTGTTCCAGCAGTTCTTTGCGCCCTTCTCCGATGGGGACGGTACACCGTTTGCCCCAACGGACAATAAACCCGCCGTCGGCAACAGCGAGTTTAACATCAAAAGCGGCAGCCCAGCAGAAAATATTGCCGAAGGTTTGATCGCAAAGCATGTTGTCTGCTTGGCGAACAAAGCGGTCTACCGCGCTTTTTTGAGAAAATTCGGGGGTTTTAAAATCCATAAACATCCTTTACATGGGAAAGCACGATCTCTGCATTCTCATCCTTACTGCGGGGGATCCCGTTCTCATCATACATGGGCAGCATATGCCAGCCCAGCCGCTCTCCCACATACAGCGCTGCTTCGCGGCTCTTATGGAGATAGCCGACATCCAATTCGTGAATATCTTTTTTGGAAAGGTCGCCCCGATACCGCCGCTCGATCAACTGCTGGGAAATCTCCGGCAGCATATCCAGATACAATACCGCGTCGGGTTTGGGCAGTTCAAATTTACCGTATTCCAGATCAGTCAGCCATTCGATGAAAGCATCCCATTCTTCTTTGGGAAGTTTACACATCTGATGAACGATATTAGAGGTCGTATAGCGATCCGCCACCAAGATCACGCCCTCATCATAGGGCTTTTGATATTTGGTGCGGAAGCCTGCAAAGCGGTCGGCGGCGAAAAAGACCGACGCCGCATAGGCGTTTACATCATCAGCGTGAGAGCCAAATTCACCGTGCAGATACATCTGCAAAAGGGCGCTGGAGGGGGATTCATAATCGGGAAAAGAGATCCGCATGGCAGGGATGCCCATTTCATTCAGAGCTTCGGTCACCCGCTTGGAATGGGTGCCTTTTCCGCTGCCGTCCAGCCCGTCTATTACTAATAATCTGCCCATTTTATTCTCCTAAAAACTTTTCTTTCATTTCTTTTGCCTTGCCGCAGGTCATCTTCCCTTCGGGGCATTTTTCAGCAACGCAAGGCGGACCTGCATAGCGGAAAAGGGTGGGGCAAACGTCTCGCACCAGCATCAGCATTTGAGTGGCCAGGTCACGAATCTCCCATTGGGCGCGGTTACAGCACCGCAGGTTGAAGAAGTTCAATAGGCTTCGGGCATTCATGGTTACCATCATCTTGGTGGTGCAACCGTTGGGGAGCACAAACCGCGCATCCTCGATGGCTTTCTTTTTATCGGCGGTAGTGCTGGGGGTTCCATCCATCAAGAGGCCGGTCAGTTTGGTATACCGCTCTGCCAAAAGGTCCATGGTATCGAGATATAACGCTTTTGCTTCGGCGTTTGCCTCGATGGCAGGGGGAAGTACGAAGTCAAATCCGTCTTCTGCCACATACCGCTGGGATTGCACACTGAAGGAGGCGATTCGATGGCGAGTGATCTGCGCCAAAAGGGCGCGGGAAACATTCTCGATGCCGAAGGTGAAGGAGATATGCTCAATGGGGCTGGCATGCCCCAGATTGGTAAGCATTTCTAAAAACTCCTTGGTCTTTTCGGGGGTCAAGCCGTCCAAAACCGTATCAATATCGGCGCGGGCATAGCAAAGTTTTGCTGCCGCTGCCACAATCTTTTCGCCTTCGGGATTATAGGCTAAGAGCCGAACCTTTAATTTTTGATCTGCCATAGTGAAAACTCCTTATTTACGAACTTTCAAATAAAAGAAGGGAAGACTCATCATTCGCTTGAAACGCCAGGGCTCCTTGATCAGTCGGTGGAGCCATTCAATGCGGCAGGTGATCATCCAGCGGGGAGCGCGGGTAACGGTTCCTGCCAAAATATCCAAAGTGCCGCCCAGACCCAGCATCACGCCTAATTTCAATTGATCTTTATGGGAAGACATCCATTTTTCTTGCTTGGGCGCACCCAAACAAACAAACAGCATGTCCACGTTCAAGGCGTTGATCTCTTCGATGATGGCGGGTTCGTCTTCGGGTTTAAAATAGCCGTCCCGAAGCCCCACAATCTGAATGGCAGGGTATTTTTCTTCCAGGTTTTTCTTGGCAAGAGCCGCCACACCGGGTTTACCGCCTAAAAAGTATACCCGCTTGCCCTTCGCTGCCGCTACTTCCAATAGATGAGCAGCCAGTTCTACCCCTGCCACTTTTTCTTTGACCGGAGTGCCTAATTTTTTGGCGATCATCACCACGCCGATGCCGTCCGGCACCACATAATCCGCGCTGGCCATGCAATCGCGCACCGATGCATCTTTTTCCAGCGCTTGCAGGATTTCTAAATTGGGGGTCACGACCATCTTACTCTCCCGTTTTTCAAAAAAAGCGGAAATATCGGCGACCGCTTCTTCCATGGTTACATTCCGAACGGGAAGACCTAAAACCGAAACCGTCATGGTGCTCTCCTTTTTGATAAATAATATATCATTAGTATATCATTGAAGCCTTGTAATTGCAATAAATATTTGATAGAATAAAGATAGAAAGGGGGCATGGTTATGTCCATTCATCAGGAACATTTTACCTTTCAATCAGCTATTGACGGGATTTCTTTACAGGGAACCTATATCTATCCCGATGCGCCTCGGGGAATTGTGCAGTTTTTGCATGGAATGGCAGAGCATCGTGCTCGCTATTTCGGCGTTATGACCGCCTTGGCGGAAGCGGGATTTGCGGCGGTGATCCATGATCATCGGGGTCATGGCGATTGTCCCCTGACCGGGCATTTCGGGAAAGCGGGCAAGGAGGGTTTGCTTGCCGACGCAAAGCAGGTGACGGGGCTGGCAAAGGAAAAATTTCCCCATCTGCCCTTTGTATTATTCGGGCATAGTATGGGAAGCCTTGCAGCACGCTGTTACTTAAAGCGTTATGAAGAGGAACTGGACGGACTGTTCCTTTGCGGCATTCCCTATGCGCCGCCCATTGCCATTAAGGCTGCCCAGGTGCTGATCGCCATGAAGATTCCGTTTCAGGGCGATACTCATCGCTCCCATATGGTCAATGGCTTGGTGACCGGTGCATTTAATAAATCCATTGAAAATCCTGCATCTCCCAACCAATGGATCTCCTATAATGAAGAGAATGTTGCGGCCTATGATGCGGATCCCCTTTGCGGCTTTTGCTTCACCTTAAGCGGTTTTCAGGGATTGATGGGGTTGATGGCGGAAGCCTATTCGCCCCGAGGATGGGCGGTAAAAAACCGAGAGTTGCCCATCTATATGATCTCGGGGGCAGACGACCCTTGCCATACCGGCGAGAAATATTTCCGTCTGGCAGGGGCTCAATTGCAGGAGCAGGGCTACCGCGCGGTAAAGCAGCGGTTGTTCCATGCCATGCGCCATGAGATCTTATTGGAAAAAGAACACCAAGTGGTTTATGATTATTTGTTGGAGTCGTTGAATGAGTTTATTGGACAGCCGTCTTGAGGCGGTATTACAATTGATCCCCGCGGGCAGTGTCCTTTTGGATGTGGGTACGGACCATTGCAAACTTCCTGCGGAAGCGGTGCGCCAAGGAAAGGCGAAAAAAGCGTATGCTTCCGATGTAAAAAAAGGTCCGCTGGAAGCGGCAAAGCGCCAATTGACGGCGTTGGGACTGGAAGAAAAAGTGGAGTTGTTTTTATCTAATGGCTTGCAGCAGATTCCTGCGGCAGTGTTGGAAGAGGTGACCGCCGTTTCGGTGGCGGGCATGGGCGGAGAGGTAATGGAAGTTATTTTAAAAACCACCCCCAAAGAGCCGCCCCTTTGGATCCTGCAACCCATGAGCGCTATTTATGAATTGCTGGATTATATGGCGGGTGCAGGCTATCGAATTATCGGTGCGATCCTTCGGCGTGACGGAGAGAAGTTTTATCGTATCTTTGCGGCAGAAAAAACCGGAATCCCCTATACCGCCGATTATTTCGGAATCCATGGGGGCGATCCCTTGTATCTGCCTTTTTTGGAAAAAGAGGAGCAGCGGTATCAGATTGCTTTGCAAGGGCTTTTAGCGGCAAAGGCGCCCAATGAAGAGCGCATCGCCGCGGTGAATGAAATGTTGGAAAAAATCAGAAAGGCAAAATTGGCATGAAGGTTTGGGAAGTATTGGGATTTTTAAATGAATATTGCCCCTTCTCCTTGGCGGAAGAATGGGATAATGCGGGGCTGAATGTGGGCAGAATGGATGCAGAAGTTACCAAGATTTTGGTGGCATTGGATCTGACCATGGAAACGGTGGAAGCCGCCAAAGCGGCAGGCGCCGACTTGATTGTGACCCATCATCCTTTGTTTTTCGATCCCCTGCGTCAGGTCACCGATGAGGCAGTCAACGGTGCGCGGGTGCTGGCTCTGGCAGAGAGCGGCATCGCTCATATTGCCTGCCATACCAATTTAGATGCCGCCGCAGGCGGAGTCAATGATTGCCTGGCAAAAGTTTTGGGCCTTTCTGCGATCGAAGGTTTAGGAAATCTTGCCAAGATGGGTATTTTGGAGACCACCTTCTCTGCTTTGGCAGAAAAAGTGAAAAAGGAATTGCCCTCCGCGCTTTGTATGGGTGTTTGCTGCAATGAGCAGGTCCATAAGGTGGCGCTCATCGGCGGCAGCGGCGGCAGTATGCTGCAGGATGCCATAGATGCGGGATGCGACACCTTCATTACCGGCGAATTGAAATATAATCATTATCTGGATGCCAAAGAGCAGGGCATCAATGTGTTGACCTTCGGGCATTATGAGACCGAGTATATCGTTCTTCCCCCCTTGGCAGAAGCGTTGAAAAACGCCTTTCCCGCCCAAGTGATTTTGATGCCCCGTAAGGCGCCTGTGGAGATGTTTTAATTATGGCATTAGACGCTTGTTTTTTATCCTTTCTGACCTGCGAACTTCATGAACGCTTAGAAGGCGCGCGGGTGGATAAGGTCTATCAGCCGGGTAAGGATGAGGTGCTGCTCCATCTGCGAGGTCAACGGGAACGCTGCCGCTTGCTTTTTTGCTGCACCCCCAATTGCGCCCGTATTACCCTTACTGAAAAAGAATTGGAAAACCCTGCCCAGCCGCCGCTCTTTTGTATGGTGCTGCGTAAGCATCTGGTCGGAGCAAAGGTGGAGCGGGTATTTATGCCTGAGTTTGAGCGGGCGGTGTTTGTGGAGTTTTTGGCAAAAAACGACTTTTTCGAGCCGGTAAAAAAATATCTGGTCTTGGAAATCTTGGGGAGAACATCCAATCTCTTACTGCTGGACGAACAGCATAAAATCATCGACGCCATCCGCCATGTGGACCTTTCGGTCACTACCGGGCGGCAGATGTTGCCGGGTCTTTTTTATGAGCCGGTCGTTCCTCAAGAGAAAACGCCCTTTATTGAAGCATCAAGCGGGGATTTGGAGGGGATTACCGCCACCGACCTGCCTTTATGGAAAGCGGTCATGGATACCTATAGCGGCATCTCGCCCATTGTGGCAAGAGAGATCGCCCATTGGGCGTCGGGAAGGGTCGATGCCCCTGCCAACGGTCTTACCCCCAACCAAAAAGAGCAATTGAAAGCCGCGCTTTCCGAGGTTTCTGATGGCTTGCGGGAGGGTAAGTGCGCCCCCAGCGCAGCACGGGAAGTATCCACCGGAAAATGGCTGGATTTTTCCTTCTTTCCCATTACCCAATATGGAGAAGCAGCGGAGATTCATTCTTATGAGAGGCCCATCGCGCTGATTGAGGATTATTATGAGAAGAGCGCTGAAGATACTCGCCTGAAACAAAAGACTCGTGATGTAGAATTGTTGCTGACCCGTACCTCTGCCCGTATTGAGCGGACCATGAGGGTAAGAGAAAAGGAACTGGAAGAGGGGAAAAAGGCAGAGCATTACCGCATCTGCGGGGAACTGCTCCAAAGCAATCTCCATCTTGCCAAAACCGGCATGACCAAGGTTACGGTGGAAAACTATTACGATGACTGCAAGCCTTTTGAGATTCCCTTGCGCCCCGACAAAAACCCCCAGCAAAACGCTCAGCTTTACTTCAAAAAATATAATAAAGCAAAAACGTCTGCAAGGGTGGTGGCTGATCTGGTTCGGCAAGATAGAGAAGACCTTTCCTATCTCGATAGCGTGTATCTTGCCCTTTGCGATGCGGAAACTTCCGGCGATGTGGATCAGATTCGGGAAGAATTGATCCGCACCGGCTTTTGTAAGAATAAGCGGAAAAACGGCCCTAAAGCACAGGCGTCCGGTCCCCGCAAGTTTATTTCTTCCGCAGGCTTTCCCATCCTGGTGGGGCGGAATAATGTGCAAAACGATCAACTGACGGTGAAACTTTCCCGTAAAGATGATCTTTGGCTTCATACCAAAGATATCCATAGCGCTCATGTATTGGTGGTCTCCGGCGGCAAGGAGATCGACGATAATACCATCCTGGAAGCCGCCTCTATTTGTGCCTATTACAGTAAAGGCAAAAATGCGCCCAAAGTGGAGGTGGATTATTGCCCCGTTTCCCATGTGAAGAAGCCCAATGGAGCAAGGCCGGGCATGGTGGTATATGAAGGACACTATTCCGTTCTCGTCGAACCCAAACTGCCGTAATCGGCGCCATCGGCCTTTTTCCGTTCTCGCCGTATCGACATACGCCTTCGACCGGAGAAAAGACCGCTTCCATCCGATTACGGCAGTTTAAAAACTGCCGAGGGAAGGCCGTTGAAAATGGCGAAGACCGAAAATATAAGGAAAGACCGCCGAAAATCGGCGTTCTTTTTTATGTCTTTGGCATTTTTTCACCCTCGGCGCGCGTCAAAACCAAGAGCAACTGCTCCATTTTGCCCAAGGGCAAAAAATCCGCGTTTGCCCTTGCTTTTTCCTTTTCCCCACAAAACGCACGGTTTTGCGGGGGCCCCGAAACACGCCTTCACCCGAAGAAACGAAAATCTTCATCCATTTTGAACGGCCGCAACCAAGCGAGATACCCCCGCCGCACAACAAAATATTGTGCGGCGGGGGTTTGTACCAATTCAATTGGTACAAGCGGCGGTTACATTGATGGCTATCAATGTAACAGAGAGTGGCGGTTGTTGTTTTTGTATTGATTGAATTAATTTGTGTAGCAGTTACATCGATGACCATCGATGTAACTGAGGTGGCGGTTGTTGTTTTTGTATTGATCGAATTAATTTGTGTAGCAGTCACATCGATGACCATCAATGTAGCTGAGGATGGCGGGGGTGTTTTTGTACCAATTGAATTGGTGCAGTGGCGGGGAAGAGGGCGGGGAGCCGATAGGCTTTGCCTTGGTTTTTGCGGTTGTTGATTAAATATATAAATATTATATAAAAATCTATTGACTTTAGCGTGATAAAGTGATAAAATATGTGACAAATCTTGAAATAAGGAAGTATGGGATCAATGCAAAAACTTCGGAATGAAGAAATCAATCGGCTGTTTGAGGCGATTTTGGCGTTGGAGAGCGTAGAGGAATGTTACGCTTTTTTTGAGGATGCTTGTACCATCAAGGAACTCAAGGAGATCGCCCAGCGATTTCAGGTTGCCTGCGCCTTGGATGCAGGGCGGAATTATCAAGAGGTCAATAAAGAAACCGGTGCCTCTACCGCTACCATCTGCAGGGTCAATAAATGCCTGAACTACGGCAACGAGGGCTATCGCACAGTCATTGACCGCTTAAAGAAAGAAGGAAAGTTGGCATGAGCAACAGCGTTATTAAAAAAGACGAGCAAGCCATCTTCTCTTTGCGGGAACTTTACCGCAAGTTTGGCTACAGCCAATATAAGATGAGCCGATTTGAGGAATACGATCTGTATGTCCGTAATAAAGACTTTTTGGTTTCCGATGAGGTCATCACCTTTACCGACCATAGCGGGCGCCTCTTGGCGCTGAAGCCCGATGTGACCCTCTCTATCATCAAGAATACCGAGGATCGCCCCGGCGTAGTGCAGAAGGTTTACTATAACGAGAATGTTTTTCGCGTTGCCAAGGGAACCCATTCCTTTAAGGAGATCATGCAGGCGGGGCTGGAATGCATTGGGGATATCGGCGGTTATGAAATTGCCGAGGTGGTATTGCTGGCGGTTCGCAGTCTTTCTCTCTTGAGCCGGCGGTATATGCTGGATCTTTCTCATATGGGGCTGGTTTCGGCCATGCTCTCCGAGAGCGGACTTTCCGAAAGCGGCAAAAGCGCCGCTTTGGGCTTTATCCATCAAAAGAGCGGGCATGAACTTTGCGCTCTTTGCGAAAAAGAGGGGGTTTGCCCTCAAAAACTTCAGATGTTGATCGACTGTTGTGGCAAAGCCGCAGAGGTCTTAGCCGTTATGGAGCCGCTGATGGTGACCGAGGCGGAAAAGGAAGCCTTCAAAGAGTTTTCTGCTCTTTGCGCCATTCTGACTCAAAGCGGGTATGAAGAGAGCGTAAGAGTCGATTTCTCGGTGGGCAATGATATGAAGTATTACAGCGGCGTCGTTTTCAAAGGCTATTTGGAAGATGTTCCCACCGGCGTCCTCTCCGGCGGTCAATATGATAAACTGCTGGAAAAATTAGGAAGAAAGAGCGGCGCCATCGGTTTTGCCGTCTATTTGGATCTTTTGGAGCGCTTAGAGAAGAAGAGTGAGGAATATGATGTGGATCTTCTTTTGCTTCATGGCGCTGATGCCGATCCTGCTGCCTTGGTGAAAGCCGCAGAACGCTATAGTGCCGAAGGGAGCGTTTTGGTGGTATCGGCTCTGCCGGAGGATGTGAAATACCGCCGTTTGGTAAAGCTGGAAGGAGGGGAGACCTGATGGATAAAATGGTTAATATCGCCCTGCCCAAGGGGCGCCTGGGCGAGAAGGTCTACCGTCTTTTTAAAGAGGCGGGCTATGAATGCCCCGCCATTGAAGAGAATAACCGCAAACTGATCTTTGAGAATCCTGAAAAAGGGGTGCGGTATTTTTGGGTAAAGCCCTCGGATGTTGCCATCTATGTGGAGCGGGGAGCGGCTGATATCGGCGTGGCGGGCAAGGATATCTTGCTGGAATACCGCCCCGATGTTTATGAACTGCTGGATCTTAAAATGGGGGTCTGCCGCATGGCAGTGGCCGCCAAAAAGGATTTCCGCGATCCCAAAGGCGAGACCTTAAGAGTTGCCACCAAGTTTCCCAACATCGCCGCCGCTTATTACAATGAAAAATGCCGCGATATCGATATCATCAAGCTGAACGGCTCCATTGAGATCGCGCCGATCTTGGGGCTTTCCGATGTGATTGTGGATATTGTGGAGACGGGAACCACCTTAAAAGAAAATGATCTGGAGCCGCGGGAGACCATTGTACCCATCAGCGCCCGCCTCATTGCCAATAAGGCGGCGTATAAATTTAAAAATCAGCAAATTACAGCCATTCGCAAGGGAATGGAGGAGCAAGTAAAATGATCCGAATTTTAAACTATGAAGAATTGACCTATGATGAGATCTTTGCCCGCGAGGAGGCAAAGTTTAATCCTACCGAGATCGTGGCGGAGATCATCGCCACCGTTCGTGCCCAAGGGGATGAGGCTCTTTTGGCCTATAATAAAAAGTTCGACGGTTGCGACCTGACCGCGCTGGAGGTCAGCGAGGCGGAGATCGAAGAGGCCTTTTCGACAGTGGAACCCAAGTTTTTGGAGATCCTTCGCAATGCCGAGGCCAATATCCGCGCCTTCCATCAGAAGCAGGTGCGCAATAGTTTCATCATCAATGAGACCGCAGGAGTGGTGATCGGTCAGAAGATCACCCCCATCGAAAAGGTGGGTCTTTATGTCCCCGGCGGCACCGCCGCTTATCCGTCCACGGTATTAATGGACAGTGTTCCCGCCAAGATCGCCGGCTGCAGCGAGATCGTGATGGTAACGCCGCCCGGTAAAGACGGCAAGGTCAACCCTGTTATTTTAGCAGCAGCGAAGATCGCGGGTGTTCAGCGCATCTTTAAGGTGGGCGGTGCCCAGGCGGTAGCGGCATTGGCTTATGGAACCGAGAGCATCCCCAAGGTGGATAAGATCGTTGGTCCCGGCAACGCCTTTGTGGCAGAAGCCAAGCGGCAGGTCTTCGGGCAGGTGTCGATTGATATGATCGCGGGTCCCAGCGAGATCTTAGTGGTAGCCGATGGCAAGAGCAATCCCGCTCATGCGGCTGCCGATCTGCTTTCTCAGGCAGAGCATGATAAACTTGCCAGCGCCGTTTTGGTGACCGATAGCATGGATCTTGCCAAGGCGGTGCAGGAGGAGCTGGAGCGGCAGATCCCCCTGCTCTCCCGCGCGGAGATCGCAAGAGAGTCCATCGACCGCAACGGCAAGATCATTGTGGCCAAGGATTTAAAGGTGGTCATTGATATTGCCAATGAGATCGCTCCCGAGCATCTGGAACTGATGGTGGACAATCCCTTTGATTATTTAGACGGCATTAAGCATGCGGGCTCCATCTTTATGGGGCGTTACTGTCCCGAGGCGCTGGGCGATTATTACGCAGGTCCTAACCACACTCTGCCTACCAGCGGTACTGCGCGCTTCTCCAGTCCCTTATCGGTAGATGATTTTGTAAAGAAGAGCCAATATACTTATTATACTCAAGAGGCGCTCACTAAGGTCGGGCAAGAGGTCGCCTATTTTGCAGAACAAGAGGGGCTGACCGCCCATGCAAGAAGCGTCACCTCCAGATTTGAGGAGGAATTATGAGTCGATTTTTAAAAGCCTCTTATGAAAAAATGGAGGCCTATACCCCCGGCGAACAGCCGCGGGATATGGATTACATCAAATTAAATACCAATGAATCCCCCTTCCCGCCTGCGCCCAGTGTGGTGCAAGCCATGATTCCCAAAGAAGTGGAACTGCTTCGGTTATATTCCGATCCCACCGGCAAGGCGCTGAAAGAAAAATTGGCGGCGCTTTATGGGGTGGAGGCGGAGAATATCTTTTTGGCCAATGGTTCCGATGATATTCTCAACTTCGCCTTTATGGCCTATGGCGAGGGAGGAGCGGTGTTCCCCCAGATCAGTTATGGATTCTATCCTGTTTTCGGTGAACTGCATGGGGTACATTTTGAGGAAAAGCCCTTAAATGCCGATTTCACCGTTAACAAAGATGATTATTTGAATCAAAACAAACTGGTTGTGATCGCCAATCCAAATGCCCCTACCGGCATCAGCCTTGGGGTAGATGCCATCGAAGAGATCTTAAAAACCAATCCCGATGGGGTGGTACTGATTGATGAGGCGTATGTGGATTTCGGGGGCGAGAGCGTTTATCCGCTGATCCGAAAATATGAGAATCTGCTGGTGGTCAGAACCTTCTCTAAATCCCGTTGCTTAGCAGGCGGGCGGTTGGGCTATGCCATTGCTCCCAAGGGGCTGATTGAGGATCTTGAGAAGATCAAATATTCCACCAATCCCTATAACATCAACCGCCTGACCCTCCTTTTGGGAGAGAAGACGGTGGACGCAGAAACCTATTACCAAGAAAAATGCCGCGAGATCATCCGTGTGAGAGAAAAGACGGCCGCGGAATTGAAAGCATTGGGTTTTGAAGTGCTCCCTTCCGATGCCAATTTTATCTTTGCGAAAACGCCGAAGATGAGCGGAGAGACCCTCTATCTGGAACTGAAAAAGCGGGGCATTTTAGTGCGGCATTTCACGAAGGAGTCTATTAAAGAGTTTAACCGCATCACCATCGGCACCGAGGTGCAGATGGAAAAACTGATTGAAACCGTAAAGGAGATCTTAGCATGAGAACATCCACCGTTTCCCGCAAAACTGCGGAGACTGATATCAACCTGACCTTAAACTTAGACGGCAGCGGCAAGAGCCAAATTGCCAGCGGTTGCGGCTTTTTGGATCATATGCTGACCCTTTTTGCCGCCCACGGCAAATTTGATCTGGATCTGACCTGCAAGGGCGATACCAATGTGGACGACCATCATACGGTAGAGGATATCGGCATCTGCCTGGGCAAAGCCTTCTTTGAGGCCCTGGGCGATAAGCGGGGCATCACCCGCTACGGAAGCTTCCTTCTGCCCATGGACGAGGCTCTGATCCTCTCGGCGGCGGATATTTCCGGCAGAACCTATTTAGGCTTTGATCTGCCTATCCCTTGTCAGAAGATCGGTACCTTTGATACCGAGCTGGTGGAGGAATTTTTCTTGGCCTTTACCCGCCAATGCCCCATGAGCCTGCATATCCGTAAGCTGGCAGGCAGTAATTCCCACCATATAGTGGAAGGCGCCTTTAAATCGGTGGCCCGCTCCCTGAAGGCGGCGGTGGCGTTGGATGGCACCGATGCCATTCCTTCAACCAAAGGAGTTCTTTAATGATTGGGATTATTGATTATGGCTGCGGCAATCTCTTTTCGCTGAAATCCTCTTTTGAGGCTATTGGAGAAAAAGTCTTTGTTAGCGGCGATGCAACAGAACTTGCTGCCGCCGAGCGATTGGTATTACCCGGTGTGGGCGCCTTTGGCGACGCGGCAAAGAAATTAAAGGAGAGCGGGCTGGATGGATTTGTGAAAAATCAGGCTGCCTCCGGCAAGCCCTTATTGGGCATCTGCCTTGGAATGCAGATGCTCTTTGAGAAGAGCCATGAATACGGCGAGCATGAGGGCTTGGGGCTGCTGAAGGGCAGCGTTGTTGCCATGGAGGGAACGATTCCTGCTGCATTGAAGATTCCTCATATCGGCTGGAACGGTCTGCATCTTACTCAAAAAGACTGCCCGCTTTTTAAGGGCATTGCCGAAGGGGACTGTGTTTATTTTGTCCATTCCTTTTATGCGGAAGGCTGCGAGGAGTCCCTCGCCGCCACCGCCGAATACGGCAAGGAACTGACCGCGGCTGTTGCCAAAGGGAACATTTTCGGTTGCCAATTTCATCCCGAAAAGAGCGGCGCAGTCGGTCTCTCCATTTTAAAAGCATTCAGCGAGGTGTAAGAAATGAATATTTTTCCCGCCATTGATTTAGTCGGCGGAAAGGCGGTGCGCCTTTTTAAAGGCGACTATGCCCAAATGACTGTTTATAGCGAAGATCCTGCCGCGGTTGCGGCGGATTTTGAAAAAGCAGGTGCCAAGTTTTTGCACCTGGTGGATCTGGAGGGCGCCAAAAGCGGTGTGCCCGCCAATCTTCCCACCATCCGAAAGATTTTAGAGACCACCGACCTTTTTGTGGAGGTAGGGGGCGGTATCCGCAATATGGAGATCGCCAAGACCTATCTGGATGCAGGGGTGGATCGGGTGATCTTGGGCACCGCTGCAGTTACCGATGAAGCCTTTTTGAAGGAGGCTTTGGCGCAATATGGCAAAAAAATCGCTGTGGGCGTAGACCTAAAAGACGGATTTGTTGCCATCAAAGGTTGGACCGAAAAATCCGATCTTTCCGCCGATGCCTTTTTTGAGAAGATGCAGGCATTGGGCGTGCAAACGGTGATCTGCACCGATATTTCCAAGGACGGTGCCATGCAAGGCACCAACCGCGCTTTATATCGGGAGTTGAGCCGTAAATATGCCATCGACTTGGTGGCATCGGGAGGCGTTTCGTCCATGGACGATATTGTCGCCTTGCGGGAAATGGATCTTTATGGCGCCATCATCGGCAAAGCCTATTATATCGGCGCCATTGATTTGAAAGAAGCAATCGAGGTGGCAAAGTGATCACAAAACGTATCATCCCCTGCCTGGATGTCCGCAACGGACGGGTAGTTAAGGGGGTTAATTTTGAAGGGCTTTCCGATGTTTCCTCTCCGGTGGAACTGGGAAAGTATTATAGCGACAATGGCGCCGACGAACTGGTGTTTTACGACATCACCGCCTCCGCCGAAGGGCGCGCCCTCTTTACCGATATTTTGACAGAGGTGGCAAAGACCATCTTCATTCCTCTAACGGTGGGCGGCGGCATCAATACCTTGGAAGATTTTGATCGGGTATTGAAATGCGGTGCCGATAAGGTCAGCGTTAATTCCGGCGCCATCCGCGATCCCGAACTGATTACCCGCGCGGCGAAGAAATACGGTGATCAGTGCGTGGTCATCTCCGCCGATGTGAAGCGGGTAGACGGGGTCTATCGGGTCTTCGCCAAGGGCGGAAGAGAGAATACCGGCATGGAAGCGATCAGTTGGATTAAATCCTGCGTGGAGCGGGGCGCCGGCGAGGTGGTGCTCAATTCCATTGACACCGATGGAGTGAAACAAGGTTTTGATCTTGAAATGTTGGACGCGGTCTGCAATGCGGTCAACGTACCGGTCATCGCCTCGGGCGGTGCCGGTTGCATGGAAGATTTTGTAACCCTTTTCAATACCTTGCCCAAGGTGGATGCGGGTCTTGCCGCCTCCATCTTCCATTTCGGCGAGGTGGAGATCAAGGACTTAAAGAAAACATTACAGCAAAAGGGAATCAATGTGAGGTTATAATTATGGTAAAGATGGAAGAACTGAAATTTGATGAAAAGGGTCTGATCCCTGCGATCGTTGTGGATGCAGAGACCGATCGGGTGTTGACCTTGGCTTATATGAATAAAGAGAGCCTCAGCATCTCGCTGGAGAAGGGGTTGACTTGTTTCTGGAGCCGCTCCCGCCAAGAACTTTGGCTGAAGGGCGAAACCAGCGGGAATTATCAGCATATTGTGTCCATCACCGCCGATTGCGATAAGGATGCATTGGTGGTGAAGGTGAAAAAAGACGGCCCCGCCTGCCATAAGGGCACCGATTCCTGCTTTACCAATGAGCTTTGGAGTAGTGGGGAGGAGCCTTTTTCTATGGAGGGGCTGTATCGCCTTCTGCAGGGCAGAAAGGATGAGATGCCCGAGGGCTCTTATACGACCTATCTTTTCCAAAAGGGTCTGGATAAGATCTTAAAGAAGGTGGGCGAGGAGTCTACCGAAGTGATCATCGCCGGTAAGGCGCAGGATCATAAGGAAACGGTCTATGAGATCGCGGATCTTGCTTATCATATTATGGTTTTGATGGTGGAAATGGGCATCTCGGTGGAGGATATCCGCAAGGAGCTGGCCGGCCGCCATATTATCGACCATAAGGTCAAGCAGGAGAAGATGGTATGATCTTAACGGATTTTCATATCCATACCAAATTTTGCGATGGAGCCGATACCCCCGAGGAAATGATCGAGACCGCTCTGGAGCGGGGCTTTTCCGCCTTGGGATTTTCTATGCATAGCCCTGAGGTGGAGTATGGCGATTGGATCATCCCCGCCCAAAAGGCGGCGGAATATCGCCAAGAGATCGCCCGCCTGAAGGAAAAATATGCGGGTAAGATCACCATTCTTTGCGGCATCGAGCAGGATGCCGATTGCAAGGAACCGACCGATCCTTATGATTATGTCATCGCCAGCGTCCATAGCGTTTTTGATCCCAAGGGTCAGTGGTGGGCGATGGATTGGAATATCCCCCATTTCAAAGAAGCGATGGAAGCCTTCGGCGATCCCTATGCCTTGGTAGAGGCGTATTTTGAGCGAGTGGGAAATCTTTCAGATGCCGATACCATCGGTCATCTGGATCTTTGCACCAAGTATATTGAGCGGGAGCCGCTCTTTGATCCCGCCCATCCCCGCTATCGGGAGGCGGCAGAAGAGGCAATCCGTAAGCTGATCCCCTCTGGAATGCTCTTTGAGATCAATGAGGGCGCCATCTCCCGCGGTTACCGTACCGCGCCCTATCCCGCAGAGCCCCTTCTGCGTTCTATTTATGAGCGGGGCGGAGAGATCATCTTCAGCGGTGATTGCCATGATCGGCAGTATTTGGGGGTTTCTCGCGCCCAATCGGCGGAACTGGCAAAAAAATGCGGATTTACCCGCTGGGTCACCCTGACCCCCTCGGGCAGAGAATATGTGGAATTATAAATCAAAAACCCGATGACGAAAGTCATCGGGTTTTTTTAGTCTTTGGATAGGGCTTTTTCTCATCGGTTAAGCCTGCCAGATAATCCATACTGGTATTCAACGCTTGAGCGATCTTAACACATTGTTCAAAGGTATAATAGCGTTTTCCGTTTTCAATTTTAGAATAATCGCTTTGATCGATGCCGGTCAGCATCTGCATCTTTACTTGGGTATAGCCCCGCTCTTTTCGCAATTCTTTTAATCGGTTCACAACCATCACCTCTGTCAATATTATGGCAAATTGACCTATTGACATTAGGGTGAAATTGACCTATTATTTTATTAAATCAAATAAAAAAGAGGGATCGTATGACTTGCAGAAATGATTTTTGTATTTATTGGGATGGGGATCAATGCTTGCTGGGCACCATTGAATTGGATGAGATCGGATGTTGCCGCTCTTGCATTACCGTGCACTTGGAGGAGGATCTGCTTGAAGCGGTGCGGGCATCAGCACGGGAAAAATTCAAAAAACAAGATGATTTTTCATAAAAAATGATGGCAAACGCCATCATTTTTTTGTAAATGAAATTTTAAAGGTACTGCCTTTTTGGGGAGCGGAGGTGGCGGAAATGGTGCCGCCCTGGCTTTCGGTAATGAGCTTGGCGATGGAAAGCCCCAGGCCGAAGCCTTTTTCATTATGGGAACTGTCGCCTTTATAAAATCGCTCGAAAATATGGGCGGCGATCTCCTCGCTCATTCCTGCGCCATCGTCGATAACGGAAAGATAGGCATAGGTCTCATCCTCCGAGAGGTCGATGGCGATATTGCCCTCTTGGGCGGTGAATTTCACCGCGTTGTCCAAGAGAATGGTTAGCAATTGGCGCACCAAATGCGGGTCGCAGATGCCCTTGGCCTCCCCGCTTAAGGAGAATTGCTTTTGGGGATGGAGGATCTTAAAGTCTTGTAAGACCTCTTTGCAGATGGGGGAGAGGGCGTTTTCGGAAAGTTCCAATTGCAGACTGCCGTTTTCACTGCGGGTAATATAAAGCAGCCGCTCCAAAAGGCTTTGCATATTGGCGGATTGGGTCTGAATGGCATCCAGCGCCTCTTGGCGAACAGCGGGATCCTCGGCGCCCCAGCGGGAGAGAATATCGCTATAGCCGCTGATGATGGCGAGGGGGGTGCGCAGTTCATGGGAGGCGTCGGAGACAAATTGCTTTTGCCGCAAATAGGCATCCTCGATCTTATCCAGCATCCGATTATAGGAGTCTACCACTTCTCTGAGTTCGGTGCGGATATTATCGGTCTCCAGGCGGGCGGAAAGATCCGCGGAAGAGACCTCGTTCATGGCGCGGCTCAAAACGCCGATAGGGCGCAATAGATTTCGGGCGGTGCGGTAGCCAACAAAGTAACTGACGGTCAGCACCAGCGCCGCCGAGATCAGCATTACATTGACTACAATGGATAAAAAGGCGTTCTCGGTATCGGTACTTCTGGCAAGGTTCAGGGAATAACCCTCCACCTGCAAGGAATAGATCATAAAATCTTTGGTCTGATAACGGAAAGAAAAGGGTTTTCCATAAGTTTCGTTATAGGGAAGTTGAGGAAAAACCTCTTGGATACCATGGGAATAGACCAAAGTGCCCTCTTGGGTGAAGAGGGAGATGTTCATATCGTTTTCCGCCGCCACCGCTTGAGCAAGTTCTTCTTGAAACTGACCGGCTTTTATGGTATTGGCAACGGTAGTCAAAGCATCTGCCGCGCGCTTATCAATGGTATAACCGGTAGCAGCGATCACAAAAATGCTTTGCAACAAGACAAACCCGAAAAAGATCAATACATAGCTTAAGGTTAAACTACCCGAAAGGGATTCCGGTACGCGCTCGGTCACGATCTTAACCACGCTATCCAGCCGATCCCGCTTTTTCTTCTTTAAAAGATTGCGCTTTTCCAAATAGATGGATTTTTGCAAAAACGCCTCTTTTTTATAATCCCGCTTGGCAGCGGTGAGGGCGGTTTTGATGGCTTTCCTTTGAGGTTTCTCAGCCGTCTTTTTCTTATAACGCAATTCTTCGCGGCGGGCACGCCAGGCATATTTCCGCTTGGTTTTGCCTCGCTTGAAGTCCAGTTTTAATTCTTTTTTACGGCGGTTAAATTCCGCCTTGATCTCTTTTTTATTCATGGTCGGCACCAAAAGCATAGCCCAATCCGCGCACAGTACGCAGATAATGAACACCGAACCGATCGTCGATCTTGGCGCGCAGATAACGGATATAAACGTCCACCAAATTGGTGTCGCCCATATAATCGTATCCCCATACCTCTTTTAAGATCTGTTCGCGACTGCAGACCGCATCACCCTGCTCCATAAAATAGACCAGCAATTCAAATTCTTTGCGGGTGAGGGACAACTCTTCTTCCTTGAAAAAGGCGCGGGCGGCAATGCGGTCTACCCGAAGGGCGCCTGCATAAAGGGTGGCGGAATCTTTGGCTTCGGGTTTGCGGCGCAATGCAGCGCGGACGCGGGCGGTCAATTCCCGCATGGCAAAGGGTTTGCAGAGGTAATCGTCTGCTCCCAGATCCAAGCCCTTGACCCGATCGTCCAATTCTCCCTTGGCGGTGAGGATCACCACCGGCACTTCGGAGCGCTCTCGCAGCGCTGAGAGCACTGAAAATCCATCCAATTTGGGAAGCATCAAATCTAAGAGGACCAGGTCATAATTGCCTGTAAGAGCAGTGGAAAGCCCTGCTTCACCGTCGTTTGCACAATCGCAGGCATAGCCCTCTTGGGTCAGTTCCAATTGGATCATTCTTGCAATATTTAATTCATCTTCGATCACTAAGATCTTTTCCATGATGATCTTCTCCAATAATTGATTTGATAATAGAATAGCACATTTTCATAGAATTGACAATCTATTTTTATCTATGTTACAATAGGGATGCAAAGAAGAGGTGATATCTATGAAACGCATCCTGATCATTGAAGATGATCGGAATATTTCCGATATTGTGGCATTTAATTTGGAAAAAGAAGGTTATGAAGTAGTCTTAGCTTCCGATGGGGAAGAAGGACTTTTGATCTTCGCCGCTCAGTCGTTTGATCTGGTATTGCTGGATATCATGATGCCCAAATTGGATGGACTTTCGGTTTTAGATACCATTCGTGCCCGCGCCGATCTGCCGGTGATCATTATGAGCGCCAAAACCGCTGAGGACGATCGTTTGGCCGGTTTTGCCCGCCGTGCCGATGATTATATTTGCAAGCCGTTTTCGGTGAAAGAATTGGTGATGCGAGTCAAGGTTCATCTTTCTCGTGCAGCCAAGGGCGCGCAAGACCATGGGCGGATCTCTTGGGGTGAATTTGAGATTGATGAGAAGAATCAAACCGTTTATCGGGCGGGAGAGCCGGTTTCATTTTCCAAAAAAGAGGTGCAGATGATTTTACTGTTTGCCAAAAATCCTCAGCGCACCTATACCCGCGAAGAATTGATGCAGTTGATCTGGGGCTATGCACCGGCGCAGAATGATGATCGAACGGTGGATGTTGCCATCCGCCGTCTGCGGGAAAAGTTGGAGGAGGATCCCTCCAAGCCCTGCTATATCCTCAGTAAGCGGGGCGTTGGCTATCAGGCGGGGAGCGGCGTATGAAAAAACATCTTCGTTATCGCCTGATGGCTCTGATGCTGGGGCTGGTGGCGGTGGTCGTTTTCTTTTTGAGTGTATTGCTGATCATCAATATCCGGGTGGAATATAACCGCAATTTCTATGCGGATATGGAAGAAATTACCCTTCTGGTGGAGTTTTTCGATACCAACGAGAAGGAATTGGAATACTTAAAAGAGGTCCTGAATCAGGAAAAGCTGGTGGACCCCAACCGCACCGACCGTAATTATTATCTTTTGCGGGGGGAAACGGTGGTCTATACCAACGCGGTCGGCGGTGTGATCCAAAAGACCGAGAATCTTCGAGGCGCCATCGCGGGGGAGGAAAATAAGCCCGCCGGTGCCTTTGATGAAGAATTGGATTTTGCTTTGTCGCTGGAGGCAGAGGGCTATACCCTTTATGTGGTGGATCACCGTACCGCCCTTTTTGCAACCATGCGCTCTTATCTCAGTATCTTTCTGCAGGTGCTCCTTTTGGGCATCGGGCTGACGGTGGCGCTCTCCTTTTTATTCGCAAGGCGGTTTTTGATCCCCATTCAAAAGCTGACCGAAAGCGCTAAGACCATGGCGGCCGAAGGGGATTTTGCGGAGCTTACCATCCATACCCGCGATGAGGTGGGGGAGCTGACCCATGTCTTTAATGAGATGGGTACCCGCATTACCCAAAATATTAAAATGCTGCAATTATTACTGCAGAATATCCCCAAGCCCCTCTTTGCGGTGAATGAGGCAGGGGAGATGGTGCATTCCAATGAGGCCTTTCAGCTGTTGTTTGAAACCATGCCGCCTCTCTCCCTTTTTACCGAGGGAAATTCGGAGGACCGCCGTTTTATGGTCTGCACGGAAGAACGGTATTTTTGCGTATACCGCAGCCCTCTTTTGATGGAAGACGGTACCGAGGCTACCCTCTATCTCTTGGATGATATTACCGAAGCGGAGCAGTTGGAAAAGGAACGCAAGCAGTTTGTGGCGGATGTGTCCCATGAAATGAAAACGCCGCTGACAGTGATCAAAAGTTACAGTGAGACCCTTTCCGCAGGGGGTCTCGATGAAGAGACTGCCAAGCGGTTTTTGGGAGTAATTGAACGCTCCGCCGATCAGATGAACGGGATTGTGAACCAACTGCTGGACCTGATCGCAACCGAGAATACGCCCCAAGGTACGAGAGAACCGCTGGATCTTGCCGCAACGGTGCGAGAAATAGCAGATGCCATGGAACTGGAACTGCAAAAAAAGAATCTGACCTGTCAGATGAACCTGCCGAAGGAGCGGATATTGATTTGCGAAGCCGATGCAGTGCGGCGGGTGTTGATTAATCTTTTGAGCAACAGCGTAAAATACTCCGAACCCGGCGGGAAGATCACGCTGACGCTTGCAGAAGCCGAGGGCGGTGTTACTTTCGCGGTGGCAGATGAGGGCATCGGCATCGAAAAAAAGCATCTGCCCCATCTCTTCGATAAATTTTATCGGGTGGATAAAGCCCGCAGTCGGGAGACCGGCGGAACGGGCTTGGGCCTTTCTATTGTGAAGTCTATTCTGGACCGCATGGGCGGCTCTGTTTGGGTGGAGAGCACCTTCGGCGAGGGCAGTACCTTCACCTGCTTTTTTCCCGATTGATTTTTTATGAAAAATATGATAAACTATATCCAATTTATAAAGGAGCGATGAAAAATGGCAAACGAATACGGAAATGATTTTGTTGTTCTGACCGATGAAGACGGTCGTGAAATTGAATTTGAGGTTCTCGGCAGTGTGGATTGTGACGGCATCACCTATGTGGGTCTGGTAGAGCAATTCGAGGATCCTGCCGCCCAATTGGAGAGCGATGGCAGAATGATCGTTCTCAAAGCCATTGAAGACGATAACGGCGAAGAACTGCTGGTGACCATCGACGATGAGGAACTGGCCAATGTCCTGCCCGCCTTCGAGGAGGCCCTGGGCGAGGAATATGATATCGACGAATAATTTCATCGGAAGATCATAAACTATATTTCCTGCGGTGTGCGTGAGTCTGTATTTATTTGAGCCTACACTTATGATAAGGGAACGCGTCTCGGGAGCTGTGTGCATGCCGACTCTGCCTTACGGCAATGTCGGAAGCCTGTGAAGCCAACCCGGCAAAAACCCACCTGAACTTCGTTCGGGGTCAACACAATGCGGCTTACGGCACTGTGGGATTTTTTTATCAAAGTTTAAGCCCCGGCCCCGGATTTTGGGGAGTAATGATATATAGGATGACATAATATGACTGATCGTTTTTTAAGAACTAAAGCCTTGATCGGCGAGGAGGCCTTTGGGCGCCTGCGGGATGCCCATGTGGCCATTGTCGGGCTGGGCGGTGTCGGCGGCGGCGCCCTGGAGGGCTTGGCAAGAGCAGGGATCGGGCAGTTGACCCTGATCGATCCCGATGTTTTTAGCTCCTCTAATTGCAACCGCCAGATCCTGGCCTGCTCCGAGTCTCTGGGGCGCTCCAAGGCGGAGGTAGCCAAGGAGCGGGCGCTGGCCATCAACCCCGCTGCCAAGGTTACCGTCTTGGCCGAGAAACTCACCGCGGAAAACATCTATACATTGATGGCCATCAATGTGGATTTTATTGCCGATTGCATGGACGATGCTCCTGCCAAGGAGGCGCTCGCCGCCTTTTGCAAGGAGAAGGGGATCCCTTTGCTGATGTGTATGGGCACCGGTAACCGCTTATCCTCCGAGGGGATGAAGATCGTCAATTTTGAGAAGACCGAAAACTGCCCCCTGGCCAAAAAGATGCGCCTTGCCCTGCGTAAGGGTGGTTTTAAACGGGTGCGCTGCCTTTATTCCGCCGCACCGACGGTGAATGCTGCCCCCATTGATGAGGAGGGCAAGCGAACGGTGGGTTCCATCTCCTTTGTTCCGCCGGTGGCAGGCTACCGTATGGCGGAGCATATTCTGTTAAGACTTATCCACCAAGAAGCATATGAGGATATCCCTCAATAATATAAAATTAAAGGGGGTGTAAAAAAATCATTGATT
>JAZNGR010000019.1:0-1832 GCA_045576575.1 Eubacteriales bacterium | reverse complement strand
GGGCTTGCTCCGAGTGTCGAAGGGGGTTTGTAGAGGATGAACACTTGTGTTTATTTTCTACAAGTTCTATTTAGAAGGCGAGGAGGTGATCACAGAATTCCCCCTTAGAGGAAAGGAACTTTGAGGAGAATGAGCGGGTGATGAGTAGTAGGGTGGTGGCAGTGGAGGCGGTACTGGTGGCGGCGGAGGGAGCAGTGGTGATGGTTGTGGCGGTGATGAGAAGGTGATGGTAGCAAGAGATACCAAAGGTTCAAGGCGTAGAAACAGCTGGATTCTAACCCCCCCTCGAGATCGGGGAGCGGACTCGGGTGTTTTCGACGGGCGGTGGATGGCTGGAGGCTGGAGGGCTGAAAATGCGGGAGGTCAGCGTTGGGGTGATTTCCAAGGTAGACTTTGCAGGCAGACTTTGCAGGCGGAGAATCAAAGCTCGTAATCCCCCTTTGCAGGCGTAGACCGCAGCCCCCTGTGGGACTTGGAATTCACCGGCGAAATGAGGTTTTGCAGGCGAAGATGATCCCCCCTAGGGCATTTTATCGGCGACCTCAGGTTTTGCAGGCGTAGATGGACTCCCTAGGCCAATTTCTCGGCGAACTCAGGTTTTGCAGGCGAAGATGCAGAGTCTTCCTTATTTCCTTATATCTCGCCGCACATATAAGGTACAGTAGCGCCGTCGAGCGGAGTGTATTGCTGGCATTCAGAGGGTCCTGCCCTCAACTTAGATAGTAATTCTGAGCCAAAAAGATAATGGTCTGGTGTAGAACTGATATTTGGGAAAAAGGCGGAGGGTTAGAGACCTCGGACGTGGTAGCTAGGGGAAGTAGGTGCCTGAGACCAAGTGGGCGAGCACTTTTTGGCGGTGGTGAATAGTTTTAAAGGGCTAGAACTCGCTCTAAAAGATCAATAGGCTAGTACTGTGACCTGGTATAGTTAGGTATGGGTATTAGTTCCCACTACGTTTGGTCAAAGAATAGAAAGCGGATCACTACAAGCTTATATAACATTTTTTCAACGATTTCCAAATGGACACCGGGTACGGGGTTTATGAGGCATGGGTCGGCCATTTATCACTTAACTTTTTTTTTTTTTTTTTTTGTTTTTTTAATATGCGTGTACCGTGTACCTAGTGCCCTGAAGCCGGCTCAAAGACGCCCTGAAACCCAACTTTTAGGGTCGCGGAATGCGTTTTGACGACTATGGGCACCCCGTTAGGCATCTCTAGTGGACAGGACCCTTCTGAGCCCGAAAAGTTAGGGAGGGGGGGTTTTGGAGTCGAAAGTTGGTAATCTTTGGTTTTCGAATTTGAAAATGAGAATAGTAGGTCAGTTTCTGACCAAGTAGATGACATGAGGGAACTCGGCCGGGAAAAACCGTACGAAGCTAAGAAATGAGTATATACTATACTAGCCTTGCTATAACCCACCTGGACCACTCAAAGGACCCCTACCTCGCCGCCGCCGGGCTCACCGTCGCCGAGTAGATACTTGCAGGCGCAGACAGCCCGTCCAGAATCCCCCTTTTGCAGGCGAAGCTGGCGGATTCTGGTCCCCCCCGCCTGCCGAACACGGGCCCGAGGGACATCCTGCAGAGTAGAACAGGCCTTCTAGGCCTCAGAACAGCTCAGTGTAGGCTCCTAATGCCTCTAGTTCGGTCGTCAGACCTTATCGGGCGTTCCGCCGCCGGACCCCCCCCTTTCTTTTATCGGCCGAATAAATCGGCACAAAGTTCGCAAAAATGGACTTCCATTGCAGATGATTTGTATGGGTGGGCTTGACAGGGGGGGGGGTCTGCCATACAAATCAATTTATCGGCAAATGCCAGCTTGCCTCAAGATT
>JAZNGR010000018.1:0-2270 GCA_045576575.1 Eubacteriales bacterium | reverse complement strand
TGCAGGATCTCCTTGGCAATTCTGACCTGCTCTGCCCACTTTTTGCCCGAGTTTGCGTGGTTGGTGTCCACCACAACGGCAGGCAGCGCAAGATCTCTCTTGCCGTACTCCTCGTACAGATGCTCAAGATCCTCATAATGGTAATTGGAAACGCACCTGCCCGAGAAATCCACATAGCCGCGCATAATGGCGTGGGCATAGGAGTTTCCGTCACTGTGCACCTCCCAGCCGCGGTACAGGAAGGTATGAGCGCCCTGAGCGGCGTAGATGGAATTCATCAACACATGCATATCACCGCCCGTGGGATTCTTCAGGCCAACAGGAATCTCCAGTCCACTGGCCACAAGGCGGTGCTGCTGATTTTCCGCACTTCTGGCACCCACGGCCACATAGGCCAAAAGATCCGAAAGATAGCGGTAATTCTCGGGGTAGAGCATTTCATCGGCACAGGTAAAACCGTAATCCGACAAGGCGGCACGGTGAAGCTCACGAATGGCAATGATGCCCTTGAGCATATCAGGGCGGGAGGCGGGATCGGGCTGATGCAACATTCCCTTATACCCCTCCCCCGTGCTGCGGGGCTTGTTGGTATAAATGCGTGGAATGATCAGGATCTTGTCCTTGACCTCCTCCTGTGCTCTGGCAAGCTTTTCCAGATACGCCATGACCGCATCCCGATTGTCTGCTGAGCAAGGGCCGATAATGAGGGCAAATTTTCCGCTTCTGCCCGCAAAAATATTCTTCAGTTCCTCTTGCTTCCTGTCACGCACCGCTTCCCACTCGGGCTTTAAGGGATATTCCTTTTTAATGTCCTGAGGGATGGGCAATTTACGGATAAAATTCATTGTTTTTCTCCTTTCCGATCAAAGAGCGCTCTTCGACTGGTGGAGAGCCGCATCATTTCCTTCATGGTTTCGGTATCCTCAGCGGTAATGGCCGCCTTCAAACGGTTAAATTCCTCTTCAAATTTGTTCATTTGCTCCAAAAGCTGCTCCCGATTCAACAGGAAAAGCTCACTCCACATATCCTCTTGGATCCGTGCAATTCGGGTCAAGTCACGGAAGGAGTCACCCGTGTAGTCCACCAGTCCCGCATCGTCTCCCGCACACATGAGACTCACGGCAATGCAGTGGGTCAGCTGAGAGAGAAAGGCGATCATTTCATCGTGCTTTTCGGGCGTGAGAACGGAAACGGAGCGAAAGCCCAATTCCCTTCCCAATTCCTTGCAAAGGGCAATTCCCTCGGGGGTGTTTTGCTCGGTGGGCACCACAATGTAGTTTGCCCCGTGGAAGATGGCATCGTCACTGTTTTCCACGCCACCCACCTCTCGACCTGCCATGGGGTGTGCGGCAATATACTCCACACCCTCGGGCAAAAGAGCCTGTACCTGATGCACCACGCTCTCCTTTACACCCGTTACATCGGTCAGATATGCACCCTTGGGGAAGAGAGCCCTGTGCTGACGGATCCACTCTACAAAAACATGGGGGTACAGGGCAAACACCGTCAGATCGGCCCTTTTGACAAAATCCTCCCGAACGGCTGTGTCCGCCTCGTCCACCACGCCCTCCTTCAGGGCAAAATCAACGGCAGTCTGCCTTTTTTCAATGGCAAGCACCGTATATCCTTTTTTCTTCAAGGCCCGAGCGTAGCTGCCTCCCAAAAGACCGAGGCCTACGATCAAAACCGTTGTTTCCGCATTTTTATTCAGTTTCATTTTTTATCACTTGAATTCCCAGTTTTTTCATTTCTTCAAAAAATTCAGGCCAACTTTTCTTCACGGCCTCAGCCCCCTCGATCTCGCCCCCAAGGCGGGTCAGGAGCACAGTCATAGCCATCACAATGCGATGGTCATTGTGCGAGTTGATGGGAGTAGCGGGAGGAGAAAGCTCCCGTTTTTCCACCACGATCTCATTGTCCCCCACCGTAAGATGAGCGCCGCACTTTGCAAGCTCCCTCCGCATAGCCTCTCCCCGATCGCTCTCCTTGATGCGAAGGCGGGCAGTTCCCGTAAAACGGGCCCCGTGAAAGGCGGCGGCAAGGGCAAGGAGAATGGGTGCCAGATCGGGGCAATCGGTCAGATCCACCGTGGGACAGCCCTCTCTCAACAGAGGGAAAATATCCCCATAGACCCGATCTCCCTGCAGGCTCTTCTCCGAAAGATTCAAAAGGGAAACAGAGCCTCCCAAAAGATTCAGCGCCTCGGGAAAGGCGGCGTTGGAAAAATCTCCCTCCACCGCAAAGGAGCGAGCCTTGTAGCGTTGGGAGCC
>JAZNGR010000017.1:0-11457 GCA_045576575.1 Eubacteriales bacterium | reverse complement strand
TTTTCATTTTTGCGGTTATGACTGCTAGGCACGCTCCCAAAGCAAGCGCGCTACCAATTGCGCCACACCTCGAAATGTGTGTATAAGTGGTCAAAAAGTGACCTTTTCCATAAGTGGTCAAATAGTTGGTCAAAATGATTTTTTGACCATTAAAAAGTGTGAAAAACCCAGTGTTTATGCGGGTTTGCGAGGACAGGGCTAAAAATCAGCCACCTGCTCCCAAATGTCGCGCGCTCCCAGCTACGCCACACTCCGATGGGCGAAAAACAGTATAACAAAAGCCAAGCGGATTGTCAATGACAATCCGCTTTTTTATTGGGTTTTGGCTCAAATTCCGTTATAATCACCGCGTTCCCGCATGGAAACCGCGCGGCTGCCGCAGACCACCACATGGTCCAAAAGTCCCACGCGAATCTGCTGAAGTTGCATTTGTAATTTGCGGGTAGCTTGAATATCTTCCTGAGAAGGATGGGGTTGCGTCAGGTGGTTATGGGCAATCAGCACATAACGACAGCAACACCGCTGCGCCGCCTTCATAATTCTGGGCCCATGGATCTCCACCTGGCTCGCAGAACCGTCATACTGCTTTTCACAATGGATCAAATTATAGTTTTCATCCAAAAACGCCGCATACAAGCGCTCGGTATTACATCCCACAAATCGGTTGATAAAAAACTCTTTATAACGCGCGGGATTGGAAAAGTTTAATTCATCGCTATCGCCCTCTTCATAATAGCGATTTGCGATTCCACGCAGGAAACTCAGCAAAAATGCAGAATAATCCCCGACTCCTTCTACCTCCACCAAATCTTGCGGATCTGCATTGAGCACGCCTCTCAAGTTCCCAAAGCGGTCAATCAGGGCATGACCGATCGGATTGGTATCTTTTTGGCTAATAGCATAACCCAAAATCAATTCCAACAGTTCATGATCGGAAAACCCTTCTGTTCCGTTTTGGCGATAGCGCTCTCTCAAGCGGCGGCGGTGCCCCTCATGAGCAGATTTTTCTTTTACACTCAATGGTCGATTACCTCTCCGATTCCATTTAAAATATACCGCGGGCGATAGGGGAAGCGATCCAGATCTTCTTTCGCGGTAACGCCGCTTAACACTAAAACGGTATCGATCTCCGATTCCACACCTGCCACAATATCGGTATCCATCCGATCTCCGATAATAGCCACATCCTCTTCCCTACAGCCCAGAAGATTCAGCCCATGGCGCATCATCAGCGGATTGGGCTTTCCGAGGAAATAGGCCTGCTTACCGGTGGCCAGCTCGATGGGCGCGATGAGGGCGCGGCAGGCGGGGATAGGCGCACCATCGGAATCCGGACCGGTCAGATCTGTATTGGTACCAATTAGTTTGGCGCCTGCCTGCAGCAGTTTGACCGCCTTACGAATGGCGGCAAAATTATAATTATTCGTCTCCCCTACCACGACATAATCGGGGTTCATATCGTTCATGGAGATGCCCGCATCATAAAGGGCATTCATCAGCCCCGGCTCGCCGATGACATAGGCGGTACAACCGGGCTTTTGCTTTTTCAAATATGCGGCGGTAGACAACGCCGAGGTGTAAAAATGGGACTCATCAATCTCCAAGCCCAATCGTTTCATTTTCATGGAGAGTTCCTTGGGCGAACGTTCGGAACTATTGGTTAAAAACAAAAACTTTTTATTCTCTTTATAAAGCCATTCTACAAATTCCTTGGCACCGGGCAGCAGATGATTTTGATAATAAATCACGCCGTCCATATCGCAGATAAAGCCTTTTTTCTCGTTTAAACTCATACTACATCCCTCCGAATTTTTATTTTATCATTATTCGACAAAAAATGCAAGAACAGACCATAAACTCCTTGCATTCCTTATTTTAGTTTGATATGATAGAGAAAATAATATAAGGGGGCACCCAAAAATGCATCCGGCCATCGCCATTACCGACCCCCGTGATGTCCACGGCTTCAACAATCGGAAATTCAACACACGCTACACCATTGTTTTTGCCAAAGCCAACACCACCGATGGGATTCAGGAAGTCTTTAAGAAACAGCTGAGCATTCCGGCGGTGGGCAATAATGGTCCCCATCCGAATACCGTTTCTATGCGAGAAAAAACAAACATTTAAGGAGAATTTATGAAATTATCACTGATCATTCCCTGCTATAATGAGCAGGACAATGTCGGCCTTCTCTTTCAGACCTGCCAGGAGGTTTTAGAGGAGTCCATTGCCGATTTTGAATATATCTTCATCAACGACGGAAGCAAAGATGATACTTGGAATCGGTTGCTTTCCTTGCGAGAAGGGAATCCCGAAAGCAAAATCAAATTGATCAACTTCTCCCGCAATTTCGGGAAAGAAGCCGCCATCTATTCCGGACTGAAGCATGTTGCCGGCGATTATGCCGCCATTATGGACGCTGATCTGCAGCAACGTCCGGAAGTCGTAGTGCAAATGGTGGAACTGCTGGATGCGGATAAAACTTTAGACTGTGTTGCCGCATATCAGGAAAAACGGCGGGAAGGGCGATTCATGACCTTCTGCAAATCCATGTTTTACCGCTTGATCAATAAGATCTGTGACATTGATTTTCATGCTGACGCCAGCGATTTTCGGTGTTTTCGCAAGCGGATGGCAGACGCCATCTTGGGAATGCGGGAATACCACCGCTTCTCCAAAGGGCTGTTTGCCTGGGTAGGTTTTAAGACCGCATATATTCCCTATATCGCCGAAGAGCGCAATGCGGGCAAAACCTCTTGGTCCTTCCGAAAACTGGTGAAATACGCCTGCGAAGGATTGCTCTCCTTCACCACCTTCCCCCTGCGGCTTGCCACCTATCTGGGGTCATTTGCCTCGCTGGCGGCGGTCATTTATTTCATAGTTGTGGTCATTCAAAAGTTGATCGGGCGGATCGAGATCTCCGGTTATGCCACCATTGTGGGACTGATCCTGCTGATGGGCGGCATCCAACTGATCATTTTAGGGATGATCGGCGAATATTTGGCGCGGATCTATATCGAAGGAAAACAACGCCCCATCTGCATTGAAAAAGAAGTTCTTACCTATGAACAATAATATAAAAAAAGGGACGGTAAAAAACATTGTTTTTTACCGTCCCTTTTTATTTCGTTATCTTAGAGCAATCGCATTGGAGACGACCAGATCAACGGCATAATCCATAATCGCCTGATCCTTAATCGCATCTTCGCCTACTGCGGCAACATACTGGCTCACATCGGTATAGCCGGAAGCGGAAGCAAATTCTTTGGCTTTTTGCTGATAAACTTCATCGGAAACCGTATAGCCCTCGGCATTGGCAATGGCATAGGCTGCCAATTGGCTGGTGACCACCGATTTGGCATAGTTATCGGCGATCTGATCGAAGTATTCCTTGGTCAGATTATTGGCCTTGAGCCAATCCTCCAAATTATCGAAGGCCCCTTGGGTAGCCTGCATCTCATAATAAGCGGTAAACTCCTTGACCGCCTCTTTCATCTGGTTTTTCGGCAGATCTTCGGCAATGGTCATATTGCTGATGGCAACATTCCAAAGGGTATCCTTTAGAGACTCTTTTGCGGCAGCAATGTTTTCCGCCTCCAAAGAGGATTTCTTATTGGAATAATATTCTGCGGGGGTTTTGGCGGTCTTATCCAATTTGGCGGCGATCTCATCGGTCATGGCGGGATAGCTCTTGCGCTTCATGACCTTATTGACCTTTACCTCAAAGACCACATCCTCCCCTGCCAGATCCTCGCTCTGGTAATTCTCGGGGAAGGTGAGGTTCAGGTTGACGGTGCTGCCGATGGCAACCCCCACCAGGCCTTCCTCAAAGCCCTCGATAAAGGAGCCGCTGCCAATCTCCAAAGAATAGCCCTGAGCGGTACCGCCATCGAAAGCAACACCGTCTTTTAAGCCCTTAAAATCAATATTGCAGACATCGCCCACCTGAACGGTCCCTTCGGTCAATTCCACCGTATTGATTACTTCATAGCCATTGTCCTTCATATCCTTCTGCACAGATACTTCCAGGGCATAATCAGAGACCGCGGTATCGGCGGGGGTGTATTTCAAGCCTTTATATTCTCCCAGCGTAACGTATTTTTCAATTTTAAGCCCTGCATAAGTTTTCGCGGAACCGCAACCGGCAACGGTCAGGGCAACGATCAGCAGTAATGCGATCCAGGCAGTTTTTTTCATTTTTGATGTTCCTCCAATACAGTTTTGATCATCTGCCGCACCTTCTCGGGCAGTTCTTTTTGCTCTTCCTTGGTCATCCCCTTGGTTTCAATGGGCGGCAGGATGGTCACCGTTACCTTCCCGGGGCGCAACTTCTTACCGTTGGCCTCAAACATCGCCGCCGTTCCCTCAATGCAAAGGGGCAGAATAGGCGCTTCGGCGCGGGTGGCCATCTTAAAGGCGCCGGCCTTGAATTCCAGCAGCTCGCCGCCATTATTACGGGTTCCCTCGGGGGCGATGGTGACATTGACATTTTTGGCCAGAAGCTCCGCGCCCTGCTTGATACATACCATTCCCGCCCGCGGGGAGGAGCGATCAATAAAGATGCATTTTCCCGCCTTCATCCAATTGGAGAGCAGGGGCGCCTTTTCCAATTCCTTTTTGGCCACCATAGACTGGGTATTGGGCATACAGCCGATCAACACAAAGGCATCCAGCAGGCTTTGATGGTTATAGACGGTTAAGGTTGCGCGGTCGGGGATATTCTCCTCTCCCCGAAGCTCCACCTTCATCCCCATGATCTTATTACAGCGGCGGATAAAGGTCACGATCTTCTTACGGCAATAGGCTGTATGTTTTTCGGGATCCTTTTCCAAGAGCTTGGCTTTTAAAAGCATAGGCAGATGGGAGAGCAGATAGCCTGCCACATAAAGGATCATCCCGACGGTACGAAGCATAGCAAAGACTCCTTCTTACATTATTAATGAATATTTTATCATACTTTTAGAACGCCGTCAATAATCGAAGAAAAATCACAATAAGTGGATAAGAAACCGCATTGACACACCCCGCAACATCTTATAAAATAAAGAAAAAAGGAGGGGTAGTATGACTGAATTAAAAATCACAACGCTCCAGATGCCCGCATCGGATCTCGGGGAGGAAAGTTCCCTTCCCGCCATCGCCATCAAATTGGATCTGGATGAACGCACCTATGATTATCTGCCGGAGGAGAATGAGCAGTTCTTCTTAAAATACGGGGAGGTGACCTGCGCCTATCCCTATCGGGAGCAGGATCGCTATGATCGGGAGCTGAAGATCAAGGAATTTCAAGCGGTCATTCTGGAAAACGAATGTCTCAAAGCCACCTTTCTCCCCTGCTTCGGCGGCAAGCTCTGGTCGCTGATCGACAAAGTAAGCGGTAAGGATCTGTTACTGGCCAATTCGGTGGCGCGCCCCTGTAATCTTGCCATCCGCAACGCCTGGATGAGCGGCGGTATTGAATGGAACTGCGGCTTCCGCGGTCACCATCCCTATACCTGCGCCCCCATCCATACCGCAACCGGCACCATGGAAGACGGTACCCCTTACCTGCGCTTTTATTATTTCGAGCGGGTGCGCCGCGCCATGGTGCAGATGGATTTCTTCCTGCCTGATGGCGCCGATCTGCTCTATTGCCGCATGCGGATCGAGAATACCAACGATGATGTGATCCCCATGTATTGGTGGAGCAATGTGGCAGTACCCTTGGATGCAGGAAGCCGCGTGGTGGTACCCGCCACCCGCTCCTATATCGCCCCCGACGGTAAAACCGATAAGATCGATATCCCCATCTTCAAGGGGGTGGATGTCACCTACCCCACCAACAGCCTCACCGCCTTTGACTATTTCTGGGATACCAACGGTGCCAAGCGCCATTATATCGCCCATCTCAACCAAGAGGGTTATGGTCTGATGCAGACCTCCACCTCTCTTTTGAAGGGGCGAAAACTCTTTGTTTGGGGAGATTCCCAGGGAGGCCGCAAATGGAGCAACTTCCTGACCGCCGATGATGAGGACGGTTGCTATGCCGAGATCCAATGCGGCCTGGCTTCCACCCAATATGAATGCCTGCCCATGCCGCCCCGCGCCATCTGGGAATGGCTGGAGGTTTATGGCCCGCTACAGGCAGACCCCAAGGCCATCCATGGGGATTGGGAGGATGCCAAGGCAGAAGTCAACGCCCGATTGGATTCCCGCATCTCCCATGAAGCGCTGGAACAAAAATTGATCGACACCCGCCCCTTTGCCAAGACCCCCGCGGAAACGATCATTACCCGCGGCGACGGGTGGGGCGCTCTGGAGCGTACCCTTCGGGCGGAAAAGAAGCTTCGTCAGCCTGCCGCCCATCTGGATTTCGGTGCCACCGAAGAGGAACAGCAGGTATGGCTGCGGCTTTTAGAGGAAGGAACGGTGGGACTGCACGATCCCGCCGAAATTCCCCTCTCCTACAGCCGCCAGCCGGAATGGATGGCTCTTTTAGAGAAGGCCATCAGCGGCAAGGACCAATTGAATTGGTACGCGTATTATCTTTTGGGTACCGCCCATGCAGCAGAAGACGATTTCGCCCGCGCCGAGGGGCTCTTGCATACCGCCTTTACCCTTTGCGAGAACTCCTGGACCGCCTATGCTTTAGGTGTTTGCTGCCGCAAGACCGGCCACCCCGAGGAGGAGCTTCTTTGGATGAAGCGGGCAAGAGCCTTGCGCCCTGCCGATCTCTCCCTGGCCAAGGAGGTCTTCCGCAGCTTCCATACCTTGGAGCAATATGATCTGCTGATCGGGCAGTATGAGAGCGCCGCCGAGGAGATCAAGAGCAATAACCGTTGCCGGCTTTATTATGCCTATGCCTTGGCGAGAGCCGACCGCATCGATGAAGCAGAGGAGATCCTGATGGGCGGCGGCCATTATCTGGTGGTCCCCGATATTCGGGAATGCGAGATCATTACCACCGATCTTTGGTATTATATCCGCGAGAAGCGAGGCATCCCCACCACTAAGGAGGATATGCCCCCGCGGGATATTGATTTCAGAATGTTCAGCAAGCGGGAGGGCTGGTTTGAGAATGAATAAATTCAGGCGTTTATCGGCTTTTTTGGAGGTTTCCACCGGTAGTACTCCGCGAGTGGAAAGCATTAAAAAATACATCGACCTCTTAGCCCCCATGGGTTATACCGATCTTTATTTGGGAATGACCGACGGCTATAAAATGGAGGGCGAACCCTATTTCAATTATAAGCGGGGCGGTTATACCGTTGCCCAGCTGCAGGAAATGGATGCTTATGCCAAAGCCCACGGAATGGAGCTGATCGCCTCCATCCAGACCTTGGGGCATCTCCATTACCTGCGGCGCCACGCAGTCTATGCCCCTATGATGGATACCGACCATGTGTTGATGGTAGGGGAAGAAGCCACCTATCAACTGATCGAAAAGATGTTTGCCACCATGGCAACAGGGCTTTCTTCCCGCCGTATTCAGATCGGAATGGACGAAGTCCACGGCATCGGTACCGGAGCCTACGGCAGAAAACACGGCCTCTCCGATCCCCGCGATCTCATTATGACCCATCTGAATCGAGTGGCGGCCATCGCCGCAAAATACGGCTATGAATGCGAGATTTGGTCGGATATGCTCATGAGCGGAGGAAAGTCCTTCAGCAGCCTTACCCCTGAAAAGATCCGCAGTCGGATGCCTGAAAATGTAAAGATCTATCTCTGGGATTATGATAATCGAGACGAAGAGATCTTACGCAAAAAGATCGCCGAATGCCAGATCAGCAGTCCGAAGGCGGGCTACGCAGGCGCCGCTTGGCGGATCTGGAGTTTCGCGCCCCATAACCATTGCAGTATCGCCCGTATTCTGTCTCAAATGAAGGTCTGCCAAGAGATGGGGGTAACGGAATTTATGATCACCCTCTGGTCCGACGGCGGCGGAATGCTGGGTCTTTATTCCTCTCTGCCTGCTCTCTTTGCGGCGGCGGAATATGCCCAAGGCTATGAAAAGCCCCGCAAAGAGCGCTTTTTGGAGATCACCGGCATCGACTATGATGTTTTAATGTCTCTGGATTATTTAGACGATCCCTTCCGTACCGAGAACACCTTAAGGGGCAACCGCTCTTTCTGGCTGTTTTTCGGAGATCCCTTTATCACCTCTTATGATCTTTTGCTTCGGCAGGGAACCGCCGCCCAATACGGAGAATTGGCCGCGGAATATGAGCAATATGAAAATGGCCCCTATGGCCTTCTCTTCAAGGTTGAGGCTACCCTTGGGCGCGTACTGGAGATCAAGGCAGGCCTTGGCCAAAAGATCCGCGCCGCTTATGAGAAAAAGGATAAAGAGGCGCTGGGCGCCCTGCTCCCTCTCTTCCCCCTGCTGAAGGAGCGGACCGAGGCCTTTTTAGCCGCCTATGAGGAGCGGTTCTGCCAAGAGAACATCCCCTTCGGGGTGGAGGTCACCACCAACCGCATCGGCGGTCAGCTGGCTCGCTGGAATTATATAGAGCAGGCCATCCGCCGCTTCATCGAGGAGGATCGACCCATCGATGAACTGGCGGAACCCACTCTCTTCCCCTCCATCGCAGAGGATGCCGATGAAGACAATTTGTTTGTGAAGCCCTATGGTGTATTGATCTCGGGCTGCGGAGTATAATCTATGAATCACGAAATGATCGCCATGATCTTGAGTCTGATGGGAATGACGGTCAATATTCTCTCCTTTCAGGCGCGGAAGAAGAAAAACCTCTTTCTGTTTCAGGTGACCGGCTCTGCCGTCTTTTTGCTCTCTTATTGCTTTTCCGATGGCGGCATCGCCGTTGCCCTCAACTGCTTGTTTATTTTAAGAGGAATTCTACTGATCGTATTGGGCGAGAAGGGGAAAAAGCCTCTGGCCTTCGGGCTGATGGCGGGCTATCTGCTCTCTTATGCAGGGGTCTTGCTGTTGCAGAGCCCTGCACCGCCAGAAGCCCTGCGGTTGGCATTGCCGGTGGCGGGCGCCTTTTTAGGCACCGTCGGCTTTATTCAGACCGACATCCGCACTCTTCGGTATTGGAAGATGGGCGACTCTGTTTGCTGGCTGATTTTTAACGCCACCATCGGGCTTGGTGCCTTGGGCGGTATCCTTTGCGAAATCTTCAGCCTTTGCTCCATTCTCATCAGCCTTTGGCGGTTCAGAAAGAAGGACAATGTATGATCACATATTTTCAGGACGATCCCTTTCAAAAAAAATATGAGCAGGACTATCGCTTGGTCTATATCCTCTCGGGTGGCGCGGTCTGCCCGAAAGGACGACTGTTAAAACTGCACGATTACCTGCTTCTGCGCCCCGATGAATATATAGAGCCCGAATGCTCCAAGAATTTCGCGGCGGCAACCTTTCTGATCCCTCCCGAGGAAATGGATCTTTTTCTTGCCCCCTATGGCGCGGAATGGAAGGAAAAACTCTTAAGCGCCGATACCCTTTTAAGGGTATCGGGGGATTTCGGCGTTCAACTGGTGCTGGAGGAACAGTTCAAGCGCTATGAGCTTTATGATCGGGATCTCCTCTCTTTGCGGCTGATCACAAGCGAAGGACTTGCGGGGATCCTGCGCTGGCTCCATCGCCGTCTCCATACCGATCTGATCCCTGCCGAGGTGGTAAAGACCATTGTGGAGATGCGAAAGGAGGAAAACCTTCGGGAGGGGGTTCCCGCCATGGAGCGGCTCTTCAATCTGGGCCGCGCCCAGCTTTGCCGCCTGATCCGCCGTTACTACGACCGAACTCCGCAAGAGGAGGTTGTGCACCTAAGGCTCTTCCGCGCCTATGAACTGTTGCTGACCACCGATCTTTCCCCCGAAGAGATCGCTGAGCGGATCGGATATCAGTCCTTAAGCCATTTTTATCGGATCTTCAAAGCGCAGTATGGAGTAACGCCTAATGAGATCCGTAAAAAATAAGGGCGGAATTTGGGCACCGATAATAGCGCAGACCAAAAAAGAGGCACAAATTTGTGCCTCTTTTTTAGCCTTTTTCTGCGATTTAAACATTAGCCTTGATTTCTTCAATCGTCAGTTCCCGATGATTCACTCCGCTCTTTTTGTTTTCATAAAGCCCCTCTTCATTTTGGGCAAAACACCAGAGTTCTCCATAGCGGATGATGTATCCACCCTCATCTCCGTAGCAATTGGATTTTTTCGGAGTAATATGGCTGATCCCCAATATGTATTCCTGCCCCACTTCCAAGGAAAAGGGCTCTATCGGTTCTTCCAAAATATAATCCCGATCTTCCCCGTAAAGATACAGATCGGGGGACATTCCTTTACCGTTGAAGATCTTCAGTTCCAAAGTCTCGCCGCAATTTCCCTTATAAGTTTCGGAAATCTCAAGTTCATATACAGAAACATGGGCGTTCCCTTCTGGCTCTCCATCGGGATCGGTAAAGTATTCCTCTTTCAATTTTTTTACCGTTGCTCTCACAACCTGCTCGGGTGCGCCGTAAAAATCCGCATCCGTCAATTCCGCTTCTAAGTCATGAGAACCAACGATGAATTTTTCTTTTTGGCAACCGGTCATTATAACCACCAGCATCACAAAAAAGGTAATTATCCATAAACGCTTATTCATCTTAAAACTTTACCTCCTTTATAAATAAAACGCATGAACTCTGCATTTTGGGGCAAAAAGCAGCAAAAGTTAACACTTTATTTACAAAATAAAGTTCATTCAGCAAAATATGCTTATTTCCGGCACAGACCAAGACCGCTCAAAACAGATGCAGAAGGTCTTTTCTCTGCCCATCGGCTGTATGCGATACGCCGATGGGCAGAAAAAGGGCTAAAAAAAGAGGCACCGATTTGTGCCTCTTTTTTGATCTTCGCTGTTTTCAGCGGTCCTTACAGAAGTTCGGCGATTTGGATGGCGTTAGTCGCTGCCCCTTTGCGAACCTGATCCCCACAGCACCAGATCTGAAGGCCATTAGGATCGGTGAGATCCTTACGGATACGGCCCACAAAGACCAGATCCTGATCGGTGGTATCCAGGGGCATGGGATAGACCTTATTATTGAGGTCATCCACCAGCTTACAGCCGGGAGCCTTGGCAATGACAGCTCTGGCCTCTTCCACCGATACCGGCTTCTCGGTACGAACGGTGACGGAGATGGAATGGCTGCGGACAACAGGCACGCGGATGCAGGTGCAGTTGACCAGCAACTCGGGCAGGTGCATGATCTTTCTGCCCTCATTTTGCATCTTCATTTCCTCGGAGGTATAGCCCTCGAAGGCCTCGCCGCCGATCTGGGGAATGAGATTATAAGCGATCTGATAGGGGAAAACGGTATTTTCATAGGTCTCACCCTTGGTCAGCGCCTCTACCTCGCCCATCAGCTCCACAGGGCCTGCGGCGCCTGCGCCGGAACCGGCCTGGTAGGTGGAAGCCACCATGGTCTTGATGGGGCTGACGCTATTGAGAGCGTTGACTGCGGTAAT
>JAZNGR010000016.1:0-12222 GCA_045576575.1 Eubacteriales bacterium | reverse complement strand
GACTCCTCTACATATGAACTTTCATTGTTTTCTATTGTTTTGTCATTTTGCTCGCCCCCATATAGGAACATTATTGTTCCTATTATAAAAATTACACAAAATAATACCAATCGTTTCATAAGCCCTCGCGATTATAACCGTACGGTTATGTATTAGACTAATTATATCTTTTTCATGATACTATGTCAACACCACATGGTTATGAGGAGAGGTATAAAGATGGACAATTATTATCCCCGCCTGCGGGATTTGAGAGAGGATCACGACTTTTCTCAAGAATATATTGCGAAATACCTGAACATGAAGCAACCTCAATACAGCCGCTATGAGCGCGGCCTTCGGGATCTTCCCACCGATGTTTTGATCCGTCTTGCAAAGCTATACAACACCTCAACCGATTATCTGCTTGGTCTAACCGCAAATCCCGAACCCTATAAAAAATAAAAGACTTGCCTTGAGGCAAGTCTTTTTTCTTGTAAATCCTCCTATTCAATGATATAATGGAAAAAAACATCCCGCGAGGTTGAAGTATGAAACAAAAAATGGAAGCACTTTTATCTCAAATGACCTTAGAAGAAAAGGTAGCACAGATGTTGCAGCTGCCTTATAATGCCGCCATGGACTTTGAGGAGGCGCTGGACTGGGCGCGCAAGGGCGCAGGGTCCTTCCTCAATGTCATCGGTGAGCCGGCCAAGCGGCTGCAGGAGGCGGCCTGCAATTCCCGCCTGGGGATCCCGATGGTTTTCGGTGTGGATGCAGTGCGGGGGCATTCCCTCAACGACCGCGCCACCATCTTCCCCACCCAGCTGGCTTGCGCCTGCTCCTGGGATACCGAGATCGCCCGCACCATGGGGGAGGTGACCGCCCGCGAGGTGGCCACCGATGGCCTCCATTGGACCTTCTCTCCCCTCCTTTGCCTTGCACGCGATCCCCGCTGGGGGCGGGTCAACGAGACCTTTGGTGAGGATCCCTATCTGGTAGGCGAGCTGGCCGCCGCCACCATCAAGGGCTATCAGGGAGAAGACTTAAGCGATCCCGAAAAGATCCTTGCCTGCGCCAAGCACTATATCGCCTACGGAGAATCCACCGGCGCCAAGGATGCCTACGATTCCGAGGTGACCTACCGCAAGATCCGCGAGGTCTTTTTGCCGCCCTTCCAAAAGGCGGCGGATGCCGGTTGTGCCACCATGATGACCGCCTACGGCTCGGTGGACGGCACTCCGGTGGGCATCGATGAGCATATAATGAAAGACATTCTGCGGGAGGAACTGGGCTTTGACGGCTTTACCGTTACCGACTGGAAGAATGTGACCAGCCTGGTGACCAAGCAGATGATCGCCGCCGATGCGGAAGAGGCCTCTATCCTTTCCGCCAAGGGCGGCAACGATATGATCATGGCCAGCCCCGAATTTTATGAGGCCGCCATTCAGGCTGTTCGGAGCGGCAAATTGGAGGAGGCCGTCATCGACGATGCGGTGCGCCATATTCTTACTATCAAATTCCGTATGGGGCTGTTTGAGCATCCTGCCAAGGCAGGCAAGGAAGGCTGTATCGGTTGCGAGGAGCATCAAAAGCAAGCCCTTACCGCCGCCCGCCGCAGTATCACCCTTTTGAAAAACAACGGCATTCTGCCCCTCTCCGGCACCCAAAAAATCGCCCTCATCGGCAAGAATGCCGATGATATCAAAGCCCAATACGGCGACTGGACCTTCTTTACCCATCCTGTTCCCGATCCCGACCATATTGCGCCCCGCCCCTATACCACCCTCAAGGAGGGAATGCAGGCCATTGGCGAGCAGGTGACCTATACCTTCGGCTGCGGCCCCTTGCATAGCGAGCAGGATGATCTTGAGGCCGCCGTTGCCGCCGCGCGCGAGGCGGAGGTCATCGTTTACGCAGTGGGTGATGAGATCAGCCAGATCGGTGAGAAGAAGGATCGCGCCGACCTTGCCCTCTCGGGCAAGCAGACGGAGCTGTTCCGCCGCTTAAAGGCGCTGGGCAAGCCCATGGTAACGATTCTGATCGCCCCCAAGCCGCTGGGGCTTGGCGAGGTTGCCGAAGGCTCCGACGCCTTGGTAATCGCCTTCAACGGCGGCGCACACGGCGGGCAGGCGGCCGCAGAGGTGCTCTTCGGCAAGGAAGAGCCCGCAGGGCGCTTACCCATCTCCTTCCCCTACCATTCGGGGCAGGTACCGGTCTACTACAATCATTATTTCGGTTGGCACGGAAAAACCTCCGGCGGCTATTGCGAAGGCAAATACTGCGATCTGCCCCAAGATCCCCTCTTTACCTTCGGTGAAGGGCTTGGCTATACCGCATTTACCTATCGCGACCTGACCTTTGACACCGAAAGCCTCACCGCCACCGTTACGGTGACCAACAGCGGCGAGCGCAAGGGTCTGGAGACGGTGCAGGTCTATTTCCGCGATATGGTCTCTTCGGTATTGACCCCCATGAAGCAGTTGATCGCTTATCGGCAGGTTTCCCTCGCCCCCGGCGAGAGTCGGACCCTTACCATCCCTCTCAACAAAATGGACTTCTCCCTGGTCAACCGCAAGGAGGAGCGGGTGGTAGAGCCCGGTGCCTTCCGCCTGATGGTTGGCCACAGCGCCAAAGATGCCGATCTTTTAACAATTGATTTTACATTATAATAAAGTTAAAAACGCCGACGCAAGTCGGCGTTTTTTGTATATATGGGCAAAAATTGCAAATAATAGAACGGAAAAAAGATTTTGGCAGGTGATGGAGCTTGGCCGTCAAGCACGGGAATTTCAGTTTTTCCTTTGAGAAGAAGATCTATATTACCGGATGGGGCAATGTGGGCGGTGTGAAAGAACAGCAGGGGCCTTTGGGCGGGCTGTTCGACAGCATTGAGCAGGACTTTTATTGCGGCAAAAAGACCCTGGAGCAGGCGGAGGTCCATCTGCAGCAGACCGCTATGGAAAACGCTCTGCGGCGGGCGGGGCTGAAGCAAAAAGACCTCCAATTGATCGGCGCGGGGGATCTTTTAAATCAATGCATCAGCTCGGCATACAGTATGCGGGAGAGCGCCTTGCCTTATATCGGGCTTTACGGCGCCTGCTCCACCATGGCGCTCTCCACCCTGGTTGCCGCCACCGCCATTGAGGCGGGCTTGGCCCAAAGGACCCTCTCTCTGACCTCTTCTCATTTCGGTACCGCCGAACGGCAGTTTCGCTTTCCGCTGGAATACGGCGGTCAGCGCCCGCCTTCCGCCCAGCATACCGTTACTGCCTCGGGGGCAGTGATCCTCTCCACCGAAAAATCCCCGATCCGTTTGGAGGGCGGGGCTTTCGGCGCAATCCTGGATGCAGGGGTCACCGATATCAATAATATGGGCGGTGCCATGGCGCCTGCGGCGTTGAAACTGATCCAGGATTATTTGAACGAAACCAAAACCCAACCCCAAAACTATGATGGGATCTTCACCGGCGATCTGGGCGCCATCGGCGCCGAGGCGGGTTTGGAACTGGGACGGGAGCGCGGGCTTGACCTTCGGGATCGCTACCGCGATTGCGGACTTTTGATTTATGATCGAAAGCAGCAGGATATGCACGCAGGCGGCAGCGGATGCGGCTGCAGTGCCGCGGTCTTGACCGCTTATGTGTTACCCAAGCTCAAGCGGGGAGAATGGAAAAATGTTCTCTTTCTCTCCACCGGCGCGCTGATGAGCCCGCTCTCGGTGATGCAGGGCGAATCCATCCCCGCCATTGCCCATCTCATCCATTTGAAAGGAGAAGGCTGATATGAATATGCTTTTAGACTACCTCCGCGTCTTTTTGGTGGGTGGTCTCCTTTGCTTGATCGCCCAGATCCTCATTGACAAAACCAATTGGACGCCGGCGCGGATCGTGGTGCTCTATGTGGTGAGCGGTGTGGTGCTGACCGCCTTGGGGATCTATGAAAAAATCGTGGATTTCGGGCAGGCGGGCGCCACCGTTCCCCTTACCGGCTTTGGCTACTCTCTTGCCAAAGGAGTGGAGCAAGCGGTAGATGCCCGCGGGCTTTTGGGCGCCTTCACCGGCGGCCTGCAGGCCACCGCGGGCGGCATCGCCGCCGCTATCGGCTTCGGCATTCTCTTTGCGCTCTTTACCAAGCCACGGGATAAATAAAAAAAGGCTGTAAAAAAATCAAAGATTTTTTACAGCCTTTTCTTTAATGGGTTTCCAACAGCGTTTCGCTGACATCATCGCCCAGATAAAATTCCAGGTCCATATAGTAATAATCTTCCAGCAATTCTTTTAGTTCCTCATCGCTTTGCTGCAAGACCGCATCTACCGTTTGATATTCATCCAACAAGTTCGGCAGATCCTCCAATAAAATATTGCGGTTCTGAAGTGCCGTTTTTTGCTCTTCTGTCAGGCTTTCCACCAGGATTTCTTGCTCCAACTGCTCCTCATAGGCTTTTTTCTGCCCTTTGGTCCATTGGGTGAAATCCTCCCCTTTGAGTTCAGGATGAGAGTTCACCATTTCTAAGAGTTCCTCATCGGAAAGTTCCCAGGTCTGCTCCAGCAACTGATACTCCTGATAAGTCATCTTTGTTGGGTCAATCTCTGCATACCCCTGATCTACCAAATTTTGCAGATAGGGTCCGTTTCCCTCTTGATAATTACTCAAAAGTACTTCGCGATGTCCCCATACCTTTTTAGTATTCAATTTCGGCAGGGTGATTCCCAAAGAGGTGGGCAATAAAACTTCCGCTAACACTGCCTCATGAATCTCATCGGGCGAGCCTGCCAACAAAGCATCCGATACATCTGAAGCAACATAAAGTTCCCCATTTATCAGTTTTTCCCTTAAAATCGCCTGCACTTCTTCCACCGGATCCGGCAATTGCGGCGCAGGATCGGATACGGGAGCGCAGGAACAAAGCAACAGCATCGCAATCAAAACAACAGTCATCAGGCGTTTCATCGAACGTCCTCCTTTTTCTTTCTGCCTCTATTATACGAGATAAATCCAAGCGGTGTCAATCAGATTTCTTTGAAAAATGCTGCCCCATGGTTACAAAGGGGGCAAATAAAATCTTCGGGCAACTCTTCCCCTTCATAAACATAACCGCAGATCTCGCAAACATACTTCTTTTTACCGCCCTCGGCTTTGGGCTTTGGCTTGATATGCTCAAAATAATAGGCATAAGTCACCGAAGGATCTTCATTCAGCACCGTTGCTTCTTCCACCTCGGCAATGAAGAGGGTATGCGTGCCGCAATCCACCGTTTCCTTTACCTTACAGCCAAAAATCGCATTGGTATGATCACCGTAATAGGCAATGCCGCTCTCGGTGCGGGGCGGGTTTTCAAACTTTTCCGCTTCTCTGCCGCTTTGAAATCCGAATCGCTCAAAAACCGAAAAAGGCACCTTTTCGGTCAAGACCGAAAGCGCAAACTCCCCTGTATGAAGGATCATATCATGGGTATAATTGCTTTTATTAACTGCCACCGCTAATTGCTTGGGGCTATCGGTCACCTGCATGGCAGTATTGATAATACAACCGTTATCCTTCTCCCCTTCTCGGGCAGAAAGTACAAACAGCCCATACGATAATTTAAAAAAGGCTTTGTTATCCATCAAGAAACTCCTTAGAATTATTCTAAAAATTATTATACCCAACTATATGGAAAAAGTCAATAAATAAGGCGCACTTTTTAAAAAGTGCGCCTTGTTTTTTTCGCTTTGTAAAAACAAATCAAAAAACGGGAAAGCCTTTAGGCGGTCTGCGCCTTATTTTTACTTTTGCCCCTTGATAAAAACAAATCAAAAAGGATGCAGATTTTCGTTTCTTTGAGCGAAGGCGTATGTCGATACGCCGAGATCAAAAAACGGAAAAGCCTTTAGGCGGTCTGCGCCTTTTTCATTTGTTTTCTTCTAAGAATTCGCCGATGCGACGCAACGCTTCTTTTATGTGATCAGTGGAATAACAATAAGAAGCGCGGATGAATCCCTCGCCGCCTTTTCCAAAGGCGGTACCGGGGACCACTGCCACATGCTTGCTTTCCAGCAGTTTCTCACAAAACTCCTCACTGGTCATGCCGCTGCTCTTAATACAAGGGAAGGCATAAAAAGCACCTTTGGGATCGCGGCAGGTCAGCCCCAATTTATTGAAGCCATCTACCATCATGCGGCGGCGGGTATCATATTCATCCCGCATTTCCGCCACCACATCGTCGCAGGAGGTCATGGCGGTAATGGCCGCATATTGGGAGGTGGTGGGGGCGCACATAATGGCAAACTGATGGATCTTGGTCACCTGCTCCATGATCTCCCTAGGACCGCAGGCATAGCCCAAGCGCCAACCGGTCATAGAGAAGGCCTTGGAGAAGCCATTGACCAGAAGGGTCCGCTCCCACATTCCGGGAATGGAGGCAATGGATACATGAGGCTTCTCTCCATAGGTCAGCTCGGAATAGATCTCATCGGAGATCACGATGATATTGGTATCCCGCAGTACCTCGGCGATTTTTTCCAGATCCTCTTTTTCCATAATGCCGCCGGTGGGGTTGCAGGGATAGGGCAGGATCAGCGCCTTGGTCTTGGGGGTAATGGCCGCCTTTAAGGCCTCGGGGGTCAGCTTGAAATCATCCTCAGCGGTGGTCTCAATGATCACCGGCACCCCGCCCGCCAATTGAGTAATAGGCTCATAGCAGACATAGCTGGGCTGGGGGATAATGACCTCATCCCCCTCCCGAACAATGGCGCGGATACAGCCATCAATGGCTTCGCTGCCGCCTACCGTAACCAAAATCTCGGTCAACGGCTCATAGGTTAAATCATATTTACGATTTAAGTAAGCGGCGATGGTCTCTCGAAGAGACTGCAGGCCGCGGTTGGAGGTATAACGGGTCTTACTGTCCTCTAAAGAACGGATGCCCGCCTTGCGGATCTGCCAAGGGGTGGGAAAATCCGGCTCCCCCACGCCCAGAGAGATGACCTCCTGCATGGTTTCCGCAAGATCAAAAAATTTCCGGATCCCCGAAGGTTTGATGTTCTCCACCTCGGGGTTCAGAACCTTATGATAATCAATCAAAACGAATAGTGCCCCCGATCATCGGTGGTACCGTCGCAAAGTTCCACATCCAATTCTTTGTAGCGCCGGAGCACAAAGTGGGTCGCAGTGGAGGTAACGCTTTCCAACGTGGACAGTTCTTTCGCAACAAACATCGCAACGCCCTGGAAGGTTTTTCCTTTTACGATGACGCAAAGGTCATAGCCGCCGCTCATCAAATAAACAGTTTCCACCTCGGGATATTTCATCACCTGCTTGGCGATCTGCTCGAAGCCGAGACCTGCCTTGGGGGTCACTTTCAACTCGATCAGAGCGGAAACATAACTATCGTCTACCCGCTCCCAGTCAATAACCGCTTTATAACCGCGAACAATGCCCTCTTTTTCCAAGGCATCGATCTCGGTTGCAACCTCTTGGGTGGTTTTACCGGTCATGGTTGCCAATTCTTCCAAAGAAGTGCGGCAATCTTTTCCTAATAATTTCAACAATTTCTTATCCATGGTTTATTCTCCTTCATAAAGGGGAATCTTTTTGCAAAGATCCAATACTTCATTGAGGATCCGATCTTTATTGCCCTCAAAATCAACAATACAATCCTTGATCCAGCCGCCGATCTGTTTCATCTCGGCCTCCTTGAAACCGCGGGTTGTGGCGGCAGGGGTACCCACCCGAATACCGCTGGTCACAAAAGGCTTCTCAGGGTCATTGGGGATGGCGTTTTTATTCACAGTGATATGCACCTCATCCAACCGATGCTCCAATTCCTTGCCGGTGATCCCGGTGCCGCGCAGATCCAGCAGTAAAAGATGGTTATCGGTACCGCCGGACACCAAGTTGATGCCTTCCTCCAACAGTTTCTTCTCCAGCGCCTTGGCATTGGCAACCACCTGCTTCTGATACTCTTTAAACTCCGGCTTCAACGCCTCACCGAAGCAAACCGCCTTGGCGGCGATGATATGCTCCAGAGGACCGCCCTGAGTGCCGGGGAAGATGGCCTTATCAATGGCTTTGGCATATTCTTCTTTGCAAAGGATCAAGCCGCCACGAGGACCGCGAAGGGTCTTATGGGTGGTGGTGGTCACAATATCGGCATAAGGCACCGGAGAGGGATGCAACCCTGCGGCAACCAAACCTGCGATATGCGCCATATCCACCATAAACAACGCATTGACACTTTTGGCGATCTTAGAAATTCGCTCAAAATCAATGATACGGGGATAAGCGGAAGCACCTGCTACGATCAATTTCGGCTGATGCTCTTTCGCCAGTTTTTCAAACTCATCATAATCAATTTTGCCGGTCTCGGCGCTGACCCCATAAGGTACAAAGTTAAAGAAGGCGCCGGAAAGATTCACCGGGCTGCCATGGGTCAGATGCCCGCCATGAGCAAGACTCATGCCCAAAACGGTATCGCCGGGCTTTAAGAATGCAAAATAGACCGCCGTATTGGCTTGCGCGCCGCTATGGGGCTGCACATTAGCATGCTCCGCGCCGAAAAGTTCGCAGGCGCGCTTTCTTGCCAACTCTTCCACCACATCCACGCATTGGCAGCCGCCGTAATACCGCTTGCCGGGGTATCCTTCGGCATATTTATTGGTGAGAACGGTTCCCATGGCCGCCATCACCGCAGGGGAGGCAAAATTCTCCGAGGCGATCAGTTCAATGCCATCCTGCTGGCGCTGATACTCCGCCTTAACGGCGGCACCCACCTCGGGATCGTAGTTTGCAATAAAATTCATGTTGGTTTCTAATTTCATTTTTTATTTCCTTCCTAATTGTTTTGTTTTTTCATAGGCTTTGATGACCGCCTCCATAGCGGCGCCGCGAAAGCCATTTTGTTCTAACGCATGCACGCCTTCAATGGTACTTCCGCCGGGGCTGCAGACAGCATCTTTCAGTGCGCCGGGATGGGCGCCGGTTTCCAAAACCATTTTGGCACTGCCCAAAACAGTTCCCGCAGCCAGTTCCAAAGCGGTCTCCCGCGGCAGGCCGCAGGTAACGGCACCGTCTGCCAGCGCTTCCATAAAGAGATACGCAAAAGCAGGGCCGCAACCCGAAAGGGCGGTGCCGGCGTCAATGAGTTTTTCTTCCAAGGAGAATAGTTTTCCCGCTTGCGAGAATAACTCCAAAAAGCCTTCTTCCTGATGGGCTTTTACATTCTGCATGGCATATAGGATCCGCCCTTCGCCTACCTGAACGGGGGTATTGGGCATCATGCGGATGATGGCCCGATCGGCAATCCCCAACATTTCCTTCAGGCTTTCAATGGACACGCCCGCCGCCATACTGACCACCACATGGTCAAAGGGGATCTGCTCCCCCATTCCGGCAACCACCGCGCCCAGCAATTGGGGCTTGACCCCAAAAATCACATAATCACAGGTTTTGGCAATGGCATCATTGGTGGCGACCTGCGCCCCCAATTCCGCCGCCAGGGCTTCCGCCTTGGCGGGATCGGCATCTGCCAACCGCAGATTGGCGCCGCCCACCGCTTTGGCGGCGGCTCTTGCCAGCGCGCCGCCCATATTGCCGCATCCGATAAATCCGTATCTCATCTCGATCACCTCGTTTGTCCGTTGCCGCGGATAATATATTTATACGCGGTCAGTTCCCGAAGCCCCATAGGGCCGCGGGCGTGCAGTTTTTGGGTGGAGATGCCCATCTCACAGCCCAGCCCGAACTCTCCGCCATCGGTAAAGCGGGTGGAGCAGTTGACATACACCGCGGCACTGTCCACCATAGCGGTGAAGAGGGCGGCGTTTTCCTCCCTTTGAGTCAGAATGGCCTCGCTATGGCCGGTGGAATGGGCCCCGATATGGGCAATGGCTTCTTCCACATCAGCCACCACCTTGACCGCTAAAATATAATCCAAAAATTCCGTATCGAAATCCCGCTCTCCTGCGGGAGTCCCCTTCATAATGGCCTGCGCCGCGGGATCGCAGCGAAATTCCACTTGGGGGATCTTTGCTTTCAATAAGGGTAAAAAGTCTTGGGCGATTTTTTCATGAACCAAGCAGACCTCGGCGGCATTGCAGACCGAAGGGCGGCTGGTCTTGGCATTTTCAATAATATTCAGCGCCTGCTCAAAATCAGCGCTTTCATCCACAAAGAGATGGCAGATCCCCGTTCCCGTTTGGATCACCGGCACCTTCGCCCCTGCCAAACAGGCATTGATCAGTCCCGGTCCGCCTCGCGGAATCAAAAGATCCACATAGCCTACCGCTTCCATCAGTTCTTTGGCGCTTTGGCGGGTGGTATCTTCAATCAATTGCACCCCATCGGCGAGAAGCCCTGCGTCTAAAAGACCCTGCCGCATCGCTTGGGTAATAGCATAGGCGGAGCGCCAGGCTTCTTTGCCGCTCCGAAGAATACACACATTGCCGCTCTTAAAAGCAAGCGCCGCTGCATCGGAGGTTACATTGGGGCGGCTTTCATAAATGATGGCCACCACACCCATGGGGACAGCGGTCTTTTCGATGACCATACCGTTGGGACGTTCCACCCGCTCCAGAACCGCGCCCACAGGATCGGGCAGTTCCGCCACCTGACGGATACCTTCGGCCATTCCCGAAATGCGCTCTTCGCTCAGGCGCAGGCGATCCTGCATCACCACCGTCATAGTATCCCCATAAAGGGCAAGATCCTCTTCATTGGCGGCTAAGATTTCTTGCGCAGATGCCACCAAGCGATCCGCCATGGCAAGAAGGGCTTTATTCTTATCGTCTGTTGACAGCACCGCAAGTTCTTTGCGGGCAGCAACGGCGTTTTTTAAGATCTCTTGAGTCGTCATTTCTTATTTTCCTTTGAAGAGGGTTCCAACGGGCTTGCCCTCTAAAATATCGTAAAGCACTGCGGGATCGGATCCGTTGGCAATCACCGTCGCAATTCCGTTTTTCAAACAGAGATCTGCTGCATGGAGTTTGGTCGCCATGCCGCCGGTACCCAACGCGGAACCCTTGCCCCCTGCCAGCGCCAATACCTCTTCGGTGATCTCTTCCACCAATGGAATAAGTTTCGCTGCAGGATCCTTGCGGGGATCGGCAGTATAAAGGCCGTCGATATCGGTGAGCAGGACCAAAAGTTCAGCGCCCGCACCCTCGGCAACGATGGCACCTAATGTATCGTTGTCCCCCACCGCGATCTCGGCGGTGGAAACGGTGTCGTTTTCATTAATAATGGGCAATGCCCCCAATTCCAGCAAACGATGGAGCGTATTGCGGAAATTCTCATACCGATCCGGGTGATTCATATCTTCTCCCGTCAGCAAGATCTGCGCAACGGTATGATTATACTCGGAGAACAGCCGGTCATAAGTATACATCAACTCGCACTGCCCTACCGCAGCGGCGGCTTGCTTAGTAGGCATATCGGAAGGGCGCTCCTTCAAGGAGAGTTTTCCAACACCCATACCAATCGCACCGGAAGAAACCAAAATCAGTTCATGACCGGCATTTTTCAGATCGGAGAGTACCTTACAAAGAGTCTCAATATGACGGATATTTAAATGTCCCGTCCGGTGGGTCAACGTTGAGGTCCCCACCTTCACAACCACGCGCATGTTTCACTGCCTCACTTAAAAATGGATATAGATATTAATATTATATAATATAATTTTATTATTTGCAATAGAAAAGTAAAGGTTGACGAACTCCCGAAATCCATGTATAATAAATTAGATTATTATACGCGGAGGAAAAGAGCGTTGGACAATAAGAAAAAAGTAACAGCAATCACTTCCATGGACGAAGACTTCGCCCAATGGTATACCGACATTGTGAAGAAGGCAGATCTTGCCGCCTATTCCAATGTAAAGGGCTTTATGATCATCCGCCCCTATGGCTATGCCATGTGGGAGCTGATGCAGGGCGCTATGGACAAGATGTTCAAAGACTTAGGCCATGAGAATATCTGTATGCCCATGCTGATCCCCGAAAGCCTGCTGAATAAAGAAAAAGACCATGTGGAGGGCTTTGCTCCCGAGGTGGCTTGGGTCACCTTCGGCGGCAGTGAAAAATTGGAGGAGCGGTTCTGCATCCGCCCCACCTCCGAGACTTTGTTCTGCGATCATTTTAAGGACGTGGTCCAGTCCTGGAGAGATCTGCCGCTGCTCTATAACCAATGGGTCTCGGTGGTGCGCTGGGAAAAGACCACCCGCCCCTTCCTGCGTACCCGCGAATTCTTATGGCAGGAGGGTCATAC
>JAZNGR010000015.1:0-2071 GCA_045576575.1 Eubacteriales bacterium | reverse complement strand
TCAACAGACGTAATTACAGGTGGATTTATGGAAGATGATGGAGAAACACTCCAAGATGAAGACCCGGCGGAGATTCATGCAGAAACCAACAACGGAATGATCTATATTCAGGCGGATGGAAATATCGTTTACTTCTTGCCTGATGAAGGCCGTGCGCTTCCGGATCAATTAAACTTTACAGACAGCAGTACAACTGATGCTGAAGCAAAGGAGGTCTTGTCCTACCTTACGAGTGAGTATAGTGATCTTCTGAACTTTGAAAACCCGGCGGAGGCTTTTTGGGAAGATTATAATATCTATGGTGAGTTTAATCGCAGATATAAAGGGTATGATGCAGCAGGCGATGATTTAGAAGATATACTCAACTATAATTTTCGTTGCGTAATATTCTTCCCAAATGAAAAGGGAAACTTGGAGTCCATCACGATAAATGATGGCTTGCTTTTAGCAGAAAAACTCGGAGAATATCCTATTATCACGGAGAAGGAAGCAACAAAACGCTTGATTTCCGGCAACTATCAAACCAGCGTTCCCGTTGAATTTTCTGGCAAGAAATTTATAAAAAAAGTGGAACTTGTATACCGCACCGGCCGTTTGGAAGAAGTGCTGTTACCGTATTATCGCTTTTATGTGCAGCTTCCCGATGATATGAATGCGTCAAAGGAGAACGGTGATTTGAAGACTTACGGTGCTTACTATGTTCCGGCTGTTGTTGATGAATATGTTGCTAATATGCCAACCTATGATGGTAGATTCAATTGAAATTTGGAGGACCATTATTAGAGAAGGACTATATGAACGTTTATAAGGGAAACAGCCCAGACATTCCGGTGTCTGGGCTGTTTTGTATCATTTTGTTTCACGCAAAAGGGACATGTCCTTGTGATGCTGCGAGGTTTTCTGCTTTAAGGACACCGCTCTATTAAAGGGTTCCTTCTTTTTCAATTGTTGGACAGAAAAGATCGGTAGTATTCTTCGCTGCCGATACGGCCAACGGCCGAAACGGAGGCTTTTTGTGGGTCAAAAATGGTACGGGCGAGGGCGAGGATCTCCTCGGCGGTGACGGCATCGTAGGCGGCAATGATCTCGTCCGGACTGAGAATGGTGCCGGTCAGCAGGCAGGAGCGACCCAAATGGCTCATGCGTGACTGGGTGGATTCCAATCCCATCAGCACACCGGCCTTGGATTGTTCCCGGGCGCGGGACAACTCAGCATCGGTCACGCCGTCCTGCACCAGAGAGGTGATGACCGCCATGATGGCATTCAGGGCTTCTGCCTCGGTTTCCTTTGCCAAAGCGGTATAGACACCAAACATACCGGTGTCCACATGACCGGCTCCATAGGAGTAGACCGAATAGCACAAGCCACGCTTTTCCCGCACCTCCTGCCACAAACGGGAGGACATGCCGCCGCCTAAAATGGAGGAGAGCAGCTGCAGAGCAAATCGATGGTTGCTGCCGTAAGGGAAACCGGGAAATGCCAACGTGATATGGTTTTGCTCAATGGCTTTTTTCTTCAAGGTGACAGCGCTTTGATAGCAGGCTGATTTGGTTTTTGGCCGGGGCATGACAGGCATGGCGGAAAAACGATTTTTTAAATCTTCCACCACATCGTCGGAGAAACTGCCTGCCAAAGCAACTACCGTATCTTCGGGGAGATAGTGGGTCTCCATCCAATTGCGGAGCATCTCCCCTGTCACGTTTTTCAAAGATCGAGGGGTGCCCAGAATGGGACGGGCCAAGGGGCTGCCTTTGTAGACTGCGGCGGCCAGCCGTTCGGCGCACAGGTCTTCGGGGTTGTCGGCATACATGCCGATCTCCTCCAAAATGACGCCCCGTTCTGTTTCCACGTCCTCCTGCCGAAAGGCAGAGTGAAAGAACATGTCGCAGAGCACATCGGTGGCCTGACGGAGATGGATATCCAGAGCGCGCACGTAAAAGCAGGTATTTTCTTTGGTGGTAAAGGCATTGACCTGGCCGCCAATACAGTCCATCTCTTGGGCGATGTCGACGGCGGAGCGGGTATGGGTGCCCTTAAACACCATATGCTCAATAAAATGGGCAGCGCCGT
>JAZNGR010000014.1:0-3009 GCA_045576575.1 Eubacteriales bacterium | reverse complement strand
AAATTACTTTCGATCGTTTTAACGATCACGTTGCTCCTTTCTTGCTGCGTTGTGGCTTTGCCTGTGGCATCTGCTGCACCTGCTACCCTTGATGCGCCTGGTTCCTTCGCTTTGATTGATGAGAATGCCAATTTAGCACTGTATTTGGATTACAATACCGGAATTTTCGGCGTTTTGAATCAAAAGACCGGAACGGTTTGGTATTCCAATCCTGCAGATCGTGCTAATGAAGCAATCGCAATCACGGAAGGAAAAGAAGAACTGAATACGCAGGTTGCTGTAAAGTATTTGACTGCAAGTTTCTCTTCTTATACTGTTAACTCTAACAGAGCTTCCTTTGTTACAGAGCATAATGGGGACGACATTATCTTATCGTTCTTCTTTAATGAACCCTCGATGAATTTCATTATTCCGATCAAATTGACTCTTGAAGAGGAATATTTGCGGGTAGAGTTGATGATTGATAAGATCAAAGAACTTGGTACTTCTAAGGTCTTGGAAGTAAACTTGTTTCAGTTCTTTGGTGCTGCCGGTCTGAATGATACCGGCTATGCCGTTTTGACTGATGGTACCGGTTCCTTGATGGAGTTCAATAAGATTATTCCCAATGCCTATGAATTTGGCGTGGAATCTGAATGTGTATACTTCGGTGAGAATCCCACCGAGACTGCAAGACAGTCCGGATTCAACTGGAATGAGCCTTTCCGCTTGCCGGTTTACGGTATGGTAAAAAATGGCGAGGCATATATGAACATTATTGAGAGCGGTGCTGCCGCTTGCGAACTTCATGCGTATGTCAGCCGTTTTAAGAACAGCTATAATGCTGTATATCCCAGTATTAACATTCGTGACACTCAGGTTCGTACCAACTTTGCCGGTAAGGCCGGTGCAGGTTTCTATTATACAGACGAACTGCCCGAGAATTATGTTGGTCGCTTCTATTTCCTGAGCGGTGAAGATGCCGATTATGTTGGTATCGCTGAGAAATATCGTGAGTATCTGATCGAGAACAATGGTATGACTCAGGTGAAGGATGGTATTTCCAACTCTTTGAATATCTCCCTTTATGGTGCGGTTAAGAGAGCAAAGCATTTCTTGGGTATTCCCTATACCGGTGTCGATCCTTTGACTACCTTTAATGAGGCTGAGGAACTGGTGGATCGTTTGGTCGCCGATCAGATTGATAAAGTCTATATCAACTATCTTGGTTGGGCAGACGGTGGCTTGGATTCCACTCTGGAAACAAGCTTTGATCCCGAAAGAAAACTTGGAAAAAAGAATGCGGCTGATTCTTTGATTTCGAAGGTAGATGCCATTTCCAATTATTATCTCACCTTTGATTTGGATCTGCAGTCTTTCTATTCGGAAAGTGCTGATGTTAAGAAGTTCAAGAATACTGCTTACGGCTTGGACTCTTCTCCCGTAACCATGTTTAAGACCGGCTTGTCTACTGCGGGTTCTCTGGATAAGTCCAGTATTTCCAAGCAGTTGATCCATCCCGGCAATATGTTTGGTTATGCCGAAGCGTTTATGAACAATGCTGCGAAGAAAGCTATTAAGAGTTTCTCCTTTAATTCTGTAGGTGATACTCTCTATTGCGCCTATAACCTGCAAAATTTGGTTACTCGCGATGAGGCTGCTGTGATCATGCATGAGATCTTTACCGCTGCCAGAGAGCAGGTAGGGGAGACCGGAATTGTAAACACCTTGGGCGGTAACGCTTATGCGGCGCCTTATGTGGACAATATTGTGGATGCTCCCGTTTATGCAAGCCACAATAACATTGCCCTGGATGAGATTCCTTTCTATCAGATCGTTTTCCGCGGTTATGTCAATTTGGCAGGCTGCGCTGTCAACCTGAATTCTGAGCAGGATGATCTAATCCTGAAGCTTGCCGAAACCGGCATGAGCTTGTATTATCAAGTGATGGATGCAGAATCCACTGCATTCCAGGATACCGATTATTCTGGTGCTTATGCTTGCGAACTGGATGATCACTATGATGACATGGTTGCAAACTATAAGCGTTTAAAGACTGTATATGATGCAGTTGGTTCCAGCTCTATCGCTGATTACCAGATCGTTTCCGATGATGTACGTGTTACCACCTTTGCCAATGGTGCTGTGGTTTATGTCAATCATGGGGAAGAAGCGGTCACAGTAAATGGCGTTGCAATCAACGCTGAAGACTTTACAGTAGTAGGAGGTGCTAATTCATGACCAATCAAAATGATGAAATGAAGTTTGTTGAGTCTGATGAACTGGTTGAATTGGACCAAAACACCGAACAGACTGATGAAGTCGAAGTTGCAGAGGTTGAGGAGCTTGTTGCAGAGCGTGATCCTTTGCTGAACATGCAGGTGGCTGCTGCCATTATGCAACAAAACCCTGATCGCGCCCGCGAGATTGTTAAAAACCGTCTTTCTGAAATGGAACCCGAGCAGATCGAGAATCTGCGTACGGCAAAAGCAGAAAAAGAAGCGTGTAAAGCGCTGGAAGCTCTGGAGTCTCACCCCGAGGAGGCTGTTGCTCCTGTAGTAATTGAAGAAAAGCCTGCAAAAGAAAAGCCAGTAAAGGAAAAGAAGCGGAAGTCTCGCCGCGGTATTTCTTATGAATCCCGCCAGGCATTCACCGGCTTTATGTTTGTTCTTCCTTGGTTTGTTGGATTTTTGTTGTTCTTTGCTTATCCTTGCTTCCAGTCTTTGCAATTCGCGTTTTCCAAAGTTGCTGTATTCGAGAACTATAAATGTACTTGGATCGGCATTGAGAACTTTAAGGAATTGCTGACTTCTGAGGCCGTATTCCTTCAGGCGTTGATTGATACGTTGCTGGATCTGGCTGTTAATGTTCCGGTTGTATTGATCTTTAGCTTGTTTGTTGCAGTTCTTTTGAACCGCAAATTTGCCGGCCGTGGTCTGGTCCGCGGCATCTTCTTCCTGCCGGTTATCGTTACCACCGGTGTTGTTATGACCACTTTCCGTCATAGTGACTCCAATGCTGCAATGTCCG
>JAZNGR010000013.1:0-6477 GCA_045576575.1 Eubacteriales bacterium | reverse complement strand
GGAAATATCGAAAACTCGATATTTCCCTTCCTTTTTATGGTCTCTAAGGCAGAGCCTTATTAAAAAAGTTCTTATTTTTCTTGCCCTTTGCGGTTCAGACTATTTTTACAGTCCCTTTTTCGCTTATTTTTTATACAAAGGACCATAGGTGGCGCAAGCGCGATAGTCCTGCCCTTCCTTATCCATGCCGAAGGCATTCCATGCGGCGGGGCGGTAGATCTGCTCCTCGGGCACATTATGCATACAAACGGGGATCCGCAGCATGGAGCACATGGTGATCAGATCGGCGCCGATATGACCATAGGAGATGGCGCCATGGTTGGCGCCCCAATTCATCATCACCTCATAGGCGGTCTTAAAGGGGGAGCCTTCTTTCCCATCGCAACGGGGTGCAAACCAGGTGCAGGGCCAGGTGGGGTTGGTACGCTCCATCAAGGTATCATTGACTTCCTTGGGCAGATTGACGGTCCAGCCCTCGGCGATCTGCAGGACCGGACCCAGGCCCTTCACCAGATTCAGGCGGATCATGGTCACCGGCATTTCGGCATAAGTATCAAAATGGCTGGAGAAGCCGCCGCCGCGGAAATTATCAAAGCCCGCCTCGCACCAGACGGTCGCATCGGTCATCTTCTTGATATCCTCTTCGGTGACCTCCCACCATTTCTTCATGGTGGCATTCCCTTCTTCATCGGTGCAAACACCGGAGGCATCCAGGCAGGCGGCACCGGAATTCAGCAGATGAATGATCCCATCGGAGTCTGCCGCCTTCCCTTCCAGCTTATAGCCGGTGACCCGCTCTGTTGCCTCCCCGGACCAATAGGTACGCACATCGGCAAAGATCTGGGCACGATGGGTCAGAAGCCGCATCATCAGCATTCCCATACCGTTGAGAACATCATTTTCCGTTGCCAGAGTGAAGGGCTCGCGGGCGCCCTCATAATCAAAGGTAGAGCTGAGCAGAGCCTCGGGATAATCGCAATTGGGCCAATGATCGGTCCACTGCCGCTGGCCCTGAAAACCGCCGACAATGGCATTATGGCCAATCTTTTCCTCTTCAAAGGCATCGGGCAGGTTAGGATTGCCCGCCATCAGATCCTTGATGATGCAATACATCTTGACCGTGAATTCCCATTGCTTTTCCTTTTCTTCGGGCGTGAATTTTATGGCGCGCTCCTCACCCAAGAAGGAAACGCTTTTAGGATTATCATCCCGCCCTTCCTTGCAATGCTCCTTGGTCCAGGCAAGGGCTTTTTGATATGCCTCTTCGTCATAAATGCCTTCTTCCATACGGCGGAGGATCTCTACCTCATCCACCGATTCCACCCGCAGACCGAAATAGCTTTCCATCATATCCTGATCCACAATGGAGCCGGCAATACCCATACATTGGGACCCGATCTGCAGATAGGATTTACCGCGCATGGTTGCCACCGCCACTGCGGCGCGACCGAAACGCAACAGTTTTTCTTTTACATCCTCGGGGATCTCGGCGATCTGATCCAGATCCTGAACCTCATGGCCATAGATGCCGAAGGCAGGCAGACCCTTTTGAGCGTGGCCCGCCAAAACAGCGGCAAGATACACAGCGCCGGGGCGCTCGGTCCCGTTAAAGCCCCAGACACCCTTGATGGTCATAGGATCCATATCCATGGTTTCGGAGCCGTAGCACCAGCAGGGCGTCACGGACAAGGTGATATCCACGCCCTCCTTTTTGAACTTATCGGCGCAGGCCGCCGCCTCGGGCACCCGCCCGATACAGGTATCGGCCAGGATCACCTTCACCGGTTCTCCGTTAGAATAAAAAAGGTTCTCTTCAAAAAGTTTTTTGGCCGCCTTCGCCATTGCCCATACCTGAGGCTCCAAAGATTCCCGAAGCATCATAGGACCGCGACGGCCGTCTACCACCGGGCGGATCCCGATCACCGGATAATCGCCTACATATCTTTTTTCTGCCATTATAAAAGCTCCCTTCTGGTTGAATTCTTGATTTCATTATATCATTGACAGGGAGACCATTCTTGAAGTATAATGGCATAAACTATAATTATATTCACTTTTTAGGAGATGATTTGATGCATCCATTGGCATTTTATGAAAGAAAACAGCATGGCACCAAGGAATTTCCCGCCGAGTATTATTATGTGGATGCCCGCCATCCCCGCTATGTAATGTCTGCCCATTGGCACACTGAATGGGAGTTGATCCGCATTCAAAGCGGGGTCTTTACCCTTTGGGCAGATGAGCAAGAGATCCGCGCTACCGCAGGGGATGTCCTTTTGATTCGGGACAGTATGCTTCATCGCGGCATCCCCGAAAACTGCGTCTATGAATGCTTTGTTTTTGATCTTCACGGGCTGTTTCGTTCTGCGGAACTACTTAAAAAGCAGCTTCGCCCCTTTTACCGCCTGGAATTGCTTCCCCGGATCTACTTTCCTGCCAATGAAAAGGATGGAGTTTGTTTATTTGCTGAAAAGCTGATGAAAAACTGCAGAGCCGAAGAGCCCGTTTCCGCCCTTGCGACAATCGGCTGTTTATGTCTTTTATTTGAAAATATTCTCCGCAGCGAACGGTATACCCCTTCCCTCCGCGATCCCCTGCCGAGAACCCATCGGATCGACCGGATCAAAGCGACCCTGAAATACATTGAGGAGCATTACGGCGAGCCCATCACCCTTCAGACCCTGGCTGATATCGCCGGGATGAATACCGGCTATTTTTGCCGCGTTTTTCAAGCCGTCACCCGCAGTACGCCCATTGATTATCTTATTGATTACCGCATTGAGCAGGCGGCTATGATGCTTCGCACCACCGAGCTTTCCGTAACGGAGATCGCCATGAGCTGCGGCTTCAATGACCACAGTTACTTCACCAAGATCTTCAAACGGATCAAAAAACAAACACCGAGAGCCTACCGCAACGAGCAACCCCAGATCCTTAAATAATAGAAAACAGAGCCTGCAAATTTCTTGCAAGGCTCTGTTTTTTTGTTTATTTCAGGATCAGAATACCGCCGTCGGTAACATCCCGAACGATGACGGTATTGCCCTCGATCTGCACCTCTTTTTCGCCGTCGATATCGGCAAAAGCGGCAGTTTCAAAGGGAATGCTTACCGTAAAGCGAACCTCGGTGGGCTGCACCTTTACCGCGGTATTGGTAACCACGCCCAGTGTATAATCCTCCCCCTCCAGCGTCTGAACGCTGATCTGGGGCGTTTGGGTGGAAAGCTTGGGGCAGATGCCCTCCTTTACCAGAATATCACGGGGGGTATAAAGCGGCCAGAACACCGTTTCGATATAGCCCCGTTTCTCATCCTCCAGCTCCCGATAGCCGAATTCGCCGGTGAAATGCTGGGTGCCCTCCATATAATAGACCTTGCCGCCCTTACTGCGGAATTCCTGCACCGCTTCTTGCTCTTTGGGAGAAAGCAACTGCATGGAAGGAAGCAGCAAGACCTTAATGCCGAAGGGATTTTCCCGCAGACCCTGCTCATCCACAATGCTGACGCTGACGCCGGTTTCCCTAAGTTCCCGATAGGTCTTGGCGGTGAGGGACAGATGACGGTTCATAAAGCCCTCATCGGCCCGCATCTTATCGGCGTTTTCCTCTGCATCACACATAAAGGTGGCATAATCGGAATGCAGCAAGCCCACCCCTTCATGGGCGCGGCGGGCGTTCATCAGAAGGTCGTTATGCTTGATAATAAACGCATTGACCTTACGGCCGTTTTCGAAGTTGGCGGTTTTGGTGCCGTCGTAATTCAGCAGGCCGCAGCTATTGGGGAAGGGAACGCCGGGGACAGGGCAATCGCCCCGCCATTGATAAAAGACGATGCCCTTACAGCCACTGCCCAAAACGGTATAGACCCCGCGGGTATAGACCGAGGGCGGAATATAGGTACGGCTATCCAATTCAATGCACCAGGATTCCGTACCGCCCAGCTCGGCGGCGCATTGCGCGGTATCCGCCTGCAAAGAGAGCATGGGCGCATTGGCGCCATAGGCATGAACATAGGTGGTATAGCCCACAATTCCCATAGCGCGGGCGTTGGCAAAGAAATCGCAACCGTGATAAACGGTTCGCTTGGTAATTGCCGCCACCGTAAAGCAGGTATAGGTGGGTTTATCAGCACCCTCCATAGAGGCATCAGAGGCGTTATTCAAGAATTGGGTGATCCCGTCGCGGGCAAACAAGCGCCAAAGGGCCCACATCCGCGGGCTTTGCTCCTTGCGCCCCTTGGGAGGCTGATAATCCTTGGCCTCCTCGGGGGTCATCTCCCCCTTCTCCACCAGCCAGCGGCGATAGGCGGCAATGGCATCGGTGCTGTAATCAAAGATCTCATAAACGGGATAATGGGGCTCATTATAGATCTGATAGGCAACCACATTGGGGAAGGCGGCATAATGCTCCGCCACCGCCTTGGCATAGGCGCGGTTATCCTCTAAGATCCCCTCATGGAACAGGCGGGTGCGGATAAAATCCGCCCAGCGGTAAACGGGAGACTCCCCGTTCCAGTCCACAAGATCCACATCCTCAAAGCCCCGCAGATTAACGGCAAAGCCCTGCTCACGCACCGAGATGGAGAGGTTGTTCTTCTCCGCCTCCCGAATCATTTCGTCAATAAAGGGGGTATCCACCACCACGGTGTCGCCCTCCAGGTAAACATCTCCCAGAGCGGCATAGCGAACATGGTTGAAGCCCATTTCCGCCATCATCTTCAGGTCTTTTTTCATTTCACCCATCCGATCGCCCTCGGGGGGAACGGGAAACTTAGTGGGATTAAAGGAGGGGTAATAGGATTGCCCCAAGCCATAGGTCTTTTTACCGTCGCGGTATAAAATACCTTTTTTGATCCGATCGCTCATATGTGCTCTCCTCGATTATAATATTTTATCACAACTCGAAAATATGTTAGCACAGACTATTGACGAATTGAATATAATTTTTTATAATTGAAATATAATATTTTATCATCGGAGAGTGCCTTATGGAATTTCCTCTTTCCGTTCACATCCGGGTCTATCGGGAAAGGTTTCGCGAGGAGCATTTTTGCGGCACCGAGCATATTTTCGCTCTGGTAGAAGCCGGCTCTTTTTCCGTAGAGCAAGGATCCAAAAAATACATCATCAAAGAGGGCGAGGGGATGGTTTTTCGCAAGAATATCCCCTATTTTCGTCGGGTGCTCTCCCCTGTGTCTGTGCATCTTTTTCGCTATGCCACCGAAGACCCCCTCTTTCACCAGGAGCATATCCGCTTCGCCGATACCGCGCGGATCCGCTCCACCCTCGATGCTTTGGAGCGGGCCGAAAATGCTATGGAAAAAGAACTGCTCTCCTATAAAGCCCATCTGTTTGCCGATCTGGTTTATCAGCATTGGGCTGAAAGCGAGCTGTTCTTTCGCCGCGAGCCAAACGATGATCCCTGCATCCGCCAGGCGGTGAAAAGAATTCACCATTCTCTCCATTGCAAGATCTCCTTGGCGGCGCTTGCCAATGAATGCGGGCTTTCCTATGCCCATTTCTTTCGGCGATTTCAGGCCTTTACCGGCCGAAATCCATCGGATTATATCATTCTTTGCCGCCTGCAGAAGGCTAAAAAGCTCTTAATGGATCCCTCTCTGTCTATCAAAAGCATCGCTTTTTCCTGCGGCTTTGAAAATGAATACTATTTCAGTAATTTCTTCAAAAAACACGCAGGGGTCTCCCCCTCTCTCTTTCGTAATTCGATAATCTGAACACAATGAAAAGGATGAAAATATCATGAATCATTTGGAACAAAAAATCGAACAAGCCATGGAACTTCATAATAAGGGCTTCAACTGCGCTCAGGCAGTAGCAATGCCCTATGCCGCTGAATTCGGGCTGGAGCCTCGGCTGGTGGCGCGGGCTATGGAGGGCTTCGGCGCCGGTATGGGCGGCAGAACCCAGACCTGCGGCGCTCTTTCGGGCGTCATCTTTCTGGCAGGCTTAAAAAACAGCGACGGCAATTTAGAAACCCCCGCCTCCAAGCAAGCCACCTACGCCATCGCCGCCGATCTCTGCGAAAAATTCAAGGCCGAATGCGGCTCTACCGTCTGCCAAGAAATCAAAGACTTGGAAAAGCGCTCCTGCAATGAATGCATCCGCTATGGAATCACCTTGGCGAAAAACCTTCTTTGATTTCTCCTTTACAAATCAATTTTTATTTGATAAAATAAAGACAAGAGAGAAGATGCTGTAACATCTCCCCTCTTGTCAATTCGTTTAGCCTTGCTTATTCTTGGGTTTAACAAGCGTTATAGTGATCTTGATTCGGTCAATCTCACTTTGAGCTTTTAACGCTTCCACCAAGTTTTGCAAGGCTTTTCTTTTCATTTAATATGCCAAAACCACATCGATGGTCATCGATGTGGTTTGGAGTACATCGATGGTCATCGATGTAGTTTAGAGGTACATCGACGGTCATCGATGTGGTTTGGGGCACATCGATGTGGTTTTGAG
>JAZNGR010000012.1:0-11713 GCA_045576575.1 Eubacteriales bacterium | reverse complement strand
GCATCTTGCAGTAACATGAAAGAGCCAGATCATGTGACGATTTCAGAGGCAAAAGAACGTGGCTTTGCTCCATGTAAAAAATGTTTTAAGTAAAAAAGCTTGACCGAACGGTCAAGCCTTTTTATTATAGTTCATTCAGATCAATGATAAAGAGCGTAGCGCCGCGGGTGGTGGGCTCATAGCTGACGGTGGCGATGATATAAAGCTTTCCGTTGCTTTCATGGGCCACCGGGTAGTGGCAGGCGGGCGCATTTTGGGTGGCAGTGGGTTGGCCGTCGAAAAGGATCTGCTTTCGGGTGAATTTTTCGCCCCGGGGCTCGGTGAAATAGATGGCCAGGCAGGAGCGGTCGGGGCGGTCAATATTGGCCACCAGATACTTTCTGCCGTCTGCAAGATTTCCTGCATACATTTTGGAGTTGACATAGGGAATATCGTGGCTGTAGGCCTCGCTCCAGCTTTCGCCCAGATCCTCGGAAAGATAGAGGAGGGGAACCTTTCGCCGATCGTTGCGGTTGAACATATACAGCCGATCTCCCGCCTGCATGACCGAGATCTCGGGATGGCGCAGCTCGGTGCCGTCGGGCAGGTCCCCGTTTTCAGCGATCTTGACCAACCGCCATTCAGCGTCGATCTTTCCGCTGTCGGAGATCAATACGGCAGGGGTATTGGGGAAGCCGTCCAATTCACCCATCCGGCCCGGAAGCATTAGCTTTCCGTTGGGAAGAGCCACTACATTGGTGTTCAGCTTGAAGGGAATGGGGCGGGACCATAAAAACTCAAATTCCCCTGTATCATTATTCAGGCGGAAGAGATCCAGAGAATGGATATGGTCGGGGGCAACCATTTGATTGACCAGCAGATAGAGGGTATCATCGCAGATGCCGTAGACCGGCGGGCAATAGATGATCTTTTTGGCTTGGTCTTCGCAGAGCAGCTCCAGCCGACTCCAGGTCTTTCCGCCGTCATAGGAGCGCTTGCCGTAGATGGGGGTATAACCCTGCAGTTCGAATTTATGGCAATGGTACCAGGAGGCATATAAAACACCGCGGTATTCAATGATCGCCGCCTCATGGAGAAAGCGGAATTGGCGGTTCGGCTCCTGCACAGAGATCTTCTCGAAAGGAAGATCAAGTTCTTGCAGTGTGGGGCCCATCATAGAAAGGAAGGGGTATTTTTTGGCCGAGAGGATATCGTTGAATTCATAGAAATCATGAAGATGAATTCCCGAGTATTGGCTCTTGAAGGCGGTGGGAGAAAGCCCCACCATCTTAGTGAAGACCTCGGTGAAATAACTGACATTATTGAAGCCATAGGTAATGGCGATATCAGCGATCTTTTCATCGGTGGTGAGGAGCCTTTTGATGGCGGCCTCCAATCTCTTCTGGGTGCGGAAGGTATTGACCGAAACACCGTATACGCTCTTGAACAGATGGCACATATAGTAATAGCTGATATTGACCTCTTTGGCGATCTCTTCAATGCTGATGTCTTCGGTCAGATGAGCGTTGATATAGGTGACCACCCGCTGGATCAGGTCGTTTTCAAGGCTTCGGGTGTTGGTTCGCCCTGCCTTCACAATATCAATGATCGCGGTTAGGATCTCTACGTCGCAGCCTTCGGCTTCGTTGAATTCGGTGATCTTGGCATCCAGCTGGGGCTGATAAATGTTGCTTCGCTCCAAGCAGTCCAATTTGAAGTATTCAAAAACCGCCATAATGATATCGCTTTTTTCGGTATTCTCGATGAGGTATTCGGCGATAACGCGGTTGCAGCTTTTGTTGTTCATAAGAAAAAACCTCCTATCTGCTTTTATTGTATCAAAGGGGAGGGCTCTTTTCTATAACAAATTTGCCTTGTTGATGATCCCGACAGACTGCAGAAAACGATGGCTTTATTCTTTTAAATAATAAAGAATATTGAATAAATAAGAAATTTAAAACAAGGTTGTGATCCAATAAATAATCCCATACACCACACTCGCCACGGTGCCGTAGGCAATGACGGGGCTGGCAATGGTGAAGATCTTGGCGCCGAGACCCAGGATGAAGCCCTCTGCTGCTGTCAATATAGGACACAGTATTTTGCAAAAATATTTACATTAAAACGGCGATGTGGTATAATGAAATAAAGTGAGGTGGCGTATATGAAAAAATGGTTAGTTCCTGTAATAATCACTGTGAGTATACTGTTGATTATTTTATCCTTAATTTCATACGGAATTTATTGGGCATTTTTTGATATACAACGACTCGACGGACAAGAGGTAATTACTATTTCAGATTCACCTGATTCTTCCTATACTGTAACTGCATATTTGAACAATGGCGGTGCTACAACAGACTATGCTGTTTTGTGTGCTGTTAAAAACAACAAAACAGGAAAAGAACGAAACATTTATTGGAATTACCATTGCTCAACAGCCGATATAGAATGGTTGGACGACAAAACGGTAAGTATTAATGGAATAAAGTTGGATGTTACAAAGGATTCTTATGATTACCGCAGGAATTAAGTAAAAGGCTTGACCGATCAGGTCTTGCCTTTTTTTGCGGACGGGCAATGCCCGCCCCTACAGCTACGTATGACAGGATATGTAGGGGCGACCATTGGTCGTCCGTTAAAACAATGTGGTTAGCCAATAAATAAAACCATAGACTACGCTGGCGGAAACGCCGTAGACAATAACAGGTCCCGCAATTGTAAACATCTTGGCACCAACCCCTAAAATAAACCCCTCTTGCTTAAATTCCATGGCGGCGCTGGTAATGGAATTGGAAAAGCCGGTAATGGGGATAATGGAGCCGCCGCCGGCATATTTCCCCAATTTATCGTAAACGCCAAGAGCGGTGAAGAGAGCACCCAAAAAAACCATAATAATGGGAAGCCACAATCGAACCTCTTCTCTATGGAGCCAATTACCCAAAAACCGGGCGATTCCTTGCCCCACGCAACAGATCGCGCCACCCACAACAAAGGCAAGAATACAGTCTTTCAGAATGGGGGAATTGGGAGTTATTTTCTTGAGATACTCATTATATTTTTGTTTATTCAATCGGATCACCTCAAGGTTATTTTACCCAAAAGCAAAAAAAGATACCGCGCCGCGGTATCTTTTTTATTCTTCTAAAGGCAGGATGGCAGCGCTCAGGAGTTCCGCCTCTTCTTTTAAGTGGGTCACCATCAGGATGGCGCCTTGCCATTGAGCAAGAATCAGCGCGGCGGTCTGCTTTTTGGTCTCATCGTCTAAGCCGTTGAAGGGTTCGTCCAAAATCAGCAAGGACGAGGGCGTGCAGAGGGCGCGGGCGATGGCTACCCGCCGATTCATGCCGCCGGAGAGTTCTTTCGGGTATTGATGCAGATTGGAGCCTAAACCCAACTTCTCTAAGATCATGGCGGCTTTTTCGGTATTACCGTCTGCAAGGGCGGCGTTTTCCAATATGGTTTTATGGGTCAGCAGGCGATCCTCTTGAAAGACCGCGGCAATGGGGCGAGGAGTATGTTCAATGGTGCCCGCCTGAGGCTTTTCCAAACCCATAAGCAATCTTAAAAGGGTGGTTTTTCCGCAGCCCGAGGGACCCATCAGCGCAAGATGCTCTTGGGGTGCAATGGTCAGAGAAAAATCCTTGAATACCTCTTTTTCTCCATAGGAGAAGGCGATATTTTTCAATTGGATCATATCGTTTTCTCCTTCCAAAGTTTATTCAGCAGCAGTTCCAAACTCAAAGAGAGCAAGGCGATCACCACCGTCAGTGCAAAGACAGCGGGAGTCTCCAACTGCAGTTTAGCGGTCTGTAAAAGATCGCCGAGAGAATGATCAGGGCGGCAGATGACCTCAGCGGCAACGCCGCTTTTCCAAGCAAAGCCCAAGCCGGTGACGCAGGCGGTGCGAAAATAGGGGGAGAGGGCGGGGATGCGGATCTCCTTCCAAAGCCGCTTGCGAGAAAGACCGATCACTTTGCCCATCTCCAATTCTTTTATGTCCGTATTTGCCATGCCGGTGCGGACATTCCCCCAAAAGAGAGGGACTACCATTAAAAAGGAGATGAAAACCGGCAAATACGGGGTTTGGATCCAAACCAATGCTAAGATGATGAAAGAGGCTACCGGCACCGAACGGATCAGATGTAAAAGGGGTGCAAACAGCCAATCAAAGAGTTTGCACCGATCGGACAGGATACCGCCGACAGTTCCAACGAATGCGGCAATGGCGAAGCCCGCCAAAATCCGCAACATTGAGGCGGCGGCTGCCAGCCAGAAGGCGGGCTCCATCACTAAAAGTCCCAAAGCCTTAAGGGTTTGGGGCGGAGTGGGGACTAAGAGTTCTTTATGGATGATCAGGCTAATGCCCCACCAAAGGATGATCCAAAGGAGGGTGCTGACCGTCATTTTAAGCCAATTGGGAAGTTTCATTCAGCCACTCTTTCAGGGCGGCAAGGCGCTTTTCGGCATCCTTGCGACCCAAATTATATTGCGCTTCCAAGCGCTTGGAATCTTTTTCCATTCGCCCGATGCCAAGATCCTTCGAGGGGCGGATCACAAAGATCTCGCCCGCCTCTTCCAACCGTTCAATCTCTTCAACGGTTGCGTTATAGGCGGTATGGCGGTTGGCCATGGTTTCTAAAAAGGCGGGGTATTTACCGTAGAGGAGTTTGGCAAGGGTCAGACTCATGGGCTTTTTGCGATAGCCTTTGCATTGGGTTAGCACGACTACCCGTTTGCTGTACCCTAAATCTTTTGCGGCTTGCAAGGGGATACTGTCGGCAACGCCTCCGTCCAGCAGTTTTTTACCGTCCACCTTCACAATGCGGGAGACCATGGGCATCGAGGCGGATGCCAGCATATAGTCCATTTCTTTTTGAAGATCGGTGCATCGTTGATAGATTGCTTTGCCGCTCTCTAAATCGGTGCAGACGGCGTAATAGGCGGTCTTACTTTTGGCGAAGGTCTCGTAGTCAAAGGGATCTAAGCGATCGGGAAGATCATGGTAACAGAATTGCTCGCCTACCAGACTGCCGGTGGTCAACAGCGACCAAAAACTCATAAATTTCGGATGGCGGCAGTATTTTTTGTAATACCGAATGGTGCGCCCCAGCTGGTTGCCGAGATAAACGCTTCCGTGGATAGCGCCGGCGGAAACGCCCAAAAGACCATCGAACCAAAGGTCATGTTCCATAAAAACATCCAAAACGCCCGCGGTATAGATGGCGCGCATGGCACCGCCTTCCAAAACCAAACCTGTTTTCATAAAAAAACTCCTTTCCGTAATCGGAAAGGAGTTTTGAAATCATACGCCGTAATAGAAATCGTCGGCAGGCAGTTTACCGCCGATGGACTTCGGATTGGCATTGAAGAGAACCTCCAAATAGCCGGAGAGACCCTTTTGCATTTCCTTGCCGGTCACATAGGTGATATTGCAGTAGGGAATGGCTTTTTGGGCAATGGCAGCTTTGGGAATGATCTTGAAGGTCTCGCAAAGAGCCGCGGCACCTTCTACATCGCTGTTGACCTTCTCCACCGAAGCGGCATACTTCTCCAGAAAAGCCTCTACTGTCTTTTTATTATTGTTGAGATATTCATCCCGAACCACCAAGCAACCCATCATCAACTGGCTGTCGGGGGTAGCTTTGGTCCATTCCTTGGTCATATCCAAAGCGATGCGGAAGGTGGTTTTGGTCTGAACAGTGGTGGCTACCGGCTGAGGAACCATGGCAATTTGCGCTTCGCCGGAAACCATCTTGGCGGTCAGTTCATCGTTGGAAGCGGCAAACTTCACCGTAGCGCTGATATTGTTTTCTTTCAGCAGATACTCCAAGATATACTGGGGATTGGCACCTTCACCCATGGTGTAGATGGTCTTTCCGGCAAGATCCGCCATGGAGTTGACGGTGCCGGTATTGTCCATCATATAAAGAACACCCAGCGTGTTGACGCAGAGAACGGTGACTTCACCGTTCATTTTGTTGTAAAGAGCGGATGCGGCGTTGGTGGGGAGGGCGGCGATATCCGCTTCACCGTTTACAAACTTGCCGACCACCTCGTCGGCGGCAGAAGCCAAGGTGACGCCGTATTCTTCCATCAGGTGGACCATGCCCACGCCGGTGGGGCCTGCAATGGCAAATACATTGGGGGCTACTTCAGGCTCTTCTTTACAGCCGGTAAATAACATTGTAGCACATACCAGCGCTAAAATCAAACACATTACTCTTGTAAACGTTTTCATGTTCATTCCTCTTTCCGATACCATTTGGCATCATTTTTATAGATTTTATTTTTCTCCGTCAACTGCTCCAAGGTTCGGTAAAGGCTGGTGCGTCCGATGTTCAACTCCCGCGCCAGCGCCGCAAGATTGCCGGGCAGAAGGATCTCACCGTCTGTTGCGGTATGGGCTTCTATATACCCCATCAGCCGCTGCTCCGCCGACCCCTCGGTATAGAGACGGATCTTATCATTTAAATAAAGGATCCGCCGATGCAGAAAACGGATATAATTCATGGAAACTGCGGGATACTCCGCCATCCACCGTTCCAGCAGATCTTCTTCAATAAATTGAAGTTTCACACGGGATAATGCGGTGATGGTGGATGCGTATCGCGCGCTTCCGAACAGAGCGGTTACACCGAAAACATTTCCTGCCTCCAACGTCCGAACCCGCGCGCCGCTATGGGAGCAGACCGAGATCCGCCCCTCCAAAACCACCGCGAAGGCACGGGGAAAATCCCGCTCGCTATAGATGGTGGCGCCTTTTTCAAAGACTGCCGGAGCTGAGAGTGCAGAAAGACAGCGTCGGATGATTTCTTCCGGGAGATTTTCCCAAAGAAATAAATTGTCCAAAACGCCTTTTTTCATTGATATCCCTCTCTAAACTGTTCCATTTGGAACACTTTTCTATATTTTAACACAAGATTTTCCATTTGTAAAGACTTTTGCAAAATAAAAAAGACCCGCATCGCGGGTCTTTTTGTTTTGGGTTTATGCAATAGCGGCGTTGATCTTTGCCAAGAGCGCTTCGCAATCGGCACCGTGCACCATGCAAGCCTGCTCAATGCTCTCGCCTCTGGCGGAGGGGCAGCCCAGGCAATGCATGCCGATCTCTAAAAAGAGGGGCGCGGTCTGGGGATAGTTATCCAACACTTCTGCAATAATGGTATCCTTGGTAATCATAAAAAAGGACCTCCTTTTTGAATTTCTGTTATTATTATAGCGGATTTTTCCAAAAATGCAAAGGGATTTTTGTTTTTTGGTTTACATTTCCTCTGAAAAGTGTTATACTAAATTGAATTATTATGGATTACTATGTTCAAAAGGAGAATTTCCTGTGGAATTATTAGATTTGAAAAATCCTGCTGCTGTGGCAGAATATGAGGCCTTTATCCAAAGCCATCCCAAGGGCCATTTTGCTCAATCGGTGGAATGGGCAACCCTTAAGACCGAATGGACTTTTGAGGCGGTGATCGAGCGGGATGAGAGCGGTGCCATTGCCGGTACCATGGGTCTTCTGATTCGTAAGGTGCCCGGTACCGCTATTATGTATTCCTGCCGCGGACCGGTCTGCGATCTCCATGATGAGGAGATGGTGACCCGCTTAGTGAAAGCGGCAGGGGAAGTAGGCAAGAAATACCATGCTTGCTCCCTGAAACTGGATACCGATACCCCCGCCACCGATGAGGAGTTTTGGAATATTTGCCGCAAACTGGGCTTTACCGAACCCAACCATTCCAAGAATTTTGAAGGGATCCAACCGCGGTTTGTGTTCCGTTTGTATTTAGAAGGGCGCAATGAAGAAGAGGTTTTGGCATCCTTCCAGCAAAAGACCCGCTATAATATCCGCGTTGCCATTAAAAAGGGAGTGCAGGTGCGCCTTTGCGGGGAAGAGGCCTTGCCCGATTTTCATCGCATTATGGTCACGACCGGTTCGCGGGATAACTTTGTGGTTCGTACCGAGGACTATTTCCGCCGCATGATGCGCGCGTTGGGGGACCATGCCCGCCTTTATATGGCGTATCTGGACGGAAAAGCCATTGCCGGCACCTTAGCCATCGGCTATGGAGATAAGGTTTGGTATCTCTACGGTGCATCCTCCAATGAATACCGTAATGTGATGCCCAATTATCTCTTGCAATGGGAGATGATCAAATGGGCCATTGAGCGGGGCGCGCGGGTTTATGATTTCCGCGGTGTCTCCGGGGACCTCAGCGAGGACAACCCCCTCTACGGGCTCTATCGGTTTAAGCGCGGCTTCAACGGCGAGTTTACCGAATTTATCGGTGAGATGGATCTGGTTTATAACCCGCTGATGCTGAATTGGTCCAAATGGGGCAGTAAGGCCTATCGCCGCTTGAATATGTTTTTATTTAAATTGAAGCATCGGAAATAATGGCAAGATTTATTGTTGAAAAATCATATATTGCAGAAAACTATCGCTTGCTTCAAGAGCGGGTGGGCGTTCCGGTGATTCCGGTATTGAAAGCCAATGGTTATGGGCTGGGCGCAGAAGGTCTTTTTGAGATCCTTCTGGCCGAAGGCGCAGGGCTGATGGCGGTCAGCCGCTTGGAAGAGGCACTGCCTCTTTGCGGGCGGGGTGCCGAGATTTTGGTGCTTTCCTGCGGGCGCAGCGAGGGCTATGCCAAGGCCGTTTTGGATGCAGGGGTTACGACCGCGGTGGATTGCCTTTCTTTTGCCAAAATCCTTTCTGTTTTGGCGGAAAAAGAGGGGAAAACCGCAAGGGTGCATCTTAAGATTGATACCGGCATGGGTCGTTTTGGCTTTGCTCCTTGGGAGACCAAAGAGATGGCAGAGGTCTTTGCGTTGCCTTCGCTGGAAGTTTCAGGGATCTTTACCCATTGCCATTCCGCTTTTTTGGAAGACGATACTCTTAAAGAGCAAAAAGAACTCTTTGAGGAAGCCTTGGCGGCATTGGAAGCCAAGAAAATCGACCTGCCCATGCGCCACATGGCAAACTCTTCCGCCGCATTGAAGGGCGCTTGCCCGTATGACGCGGTACGGATCGGCTCTGCTTTGACTGGCAGAGTGCCCATGAAGACCGATCTGCCCTTAAAGCGCGTCGGTCGGCTGGAGGGAGAGATTCTGGCCATCCGCAACCTGCCTGCCGGCAGTAATCTGGGCTATGGCGGGGTCTGCCGCCTGAAGAAGGATACCAAGGTCGCCATCGTTTCGGTGGGGACGGCTGACGGTCTGTTGCGGGGCAAGGAGCCGGATCTTTTCCGTTTTATGGATTGCTGCCGTTATCTTTATCATGACCTGCTGCTGTTCTTTAAGAAGCCCCGCTACGGCGGAATGATCAACGGTAAGTTTGCTCCCATGTTGGGCAGACCTGCCACCACCCATAGTTTTTATGATATAACAACCATTCCCTGCAAAGAGGGGGATATCGTGGTCTTGGATACAGCGCCCATGAAGGTGGATGCTGCGGTGGAGCGTGTCTATGAATAAGTTATTGGGAAATCCGGAACTCCGCCGGGAAATGAACAGCGAACATTTTGCCCATGCTTATCTTCTTGCAGGGGAGGCGGGAATGGGCAAGAAGACCGCCGCACGCCTTTTGGCAGAGCGGATGATTGGCGATACCAAGGGTCAGGTGCTGAAGGACGAGCATCCCGATGTACTGTGGTTGGCACCGGAAGAAAAGGGTAAACAGATCAAGGTAGATGCTGTCCGCGCCTTTCGGCAGGAAGCCTATGTGATGCCCAATCAGTCCCCCAAAAAAGTGTTGATCATCGACCAATGCCATTGCCTCAATGAAAGCGGGCAGAACGCTATTTTGAAGATCTTGGAAGAGCCCCCCGCCTATGCCATCTTCATTCTTTTGGCAGAGAGTCGGGAGGCAATGTTGCCCACCATTCGCTCTCGTTGTGTCATTATGGAAATGCAGCCGGTAGGAGAGCAGGAGGGGGTTGCTTTTCTGCAAGAAAAATTTCCCCAAGAGGAACGTTTGGCGACTCTTTTGCGTGCCGCAGGCGGCAATCTGGGGTTAGCAATGGAATACTTGGCAGGGGGTACCTTTCTCTCCTATGGAGAGTTGGGTGTGCGTTTTTTGGGCAAGCTTTGCCGGAATAAACTGTTGGAGGCAGATCGGATCTTAAGTGACCTGCCCAAAGGGGATTTTTCCGCCTTCTTGGATAGCTTTGCCCGCCTTTGCCGCGACTTTCTGCTCTATAAGACCGGAAGCGGTGAGGAAAATATTGTTTTTTTGGAAAGTGTCTTGCAAATCAAGGCATTTTTAGGTAGAATGAGATTGGAGCAATTGTATAAAATGGCGTCTCTGACGCTGGATTGTAAGACTGCTCTTTCGGAAAACGGCAATGAGAATTTAATTAAGATCAGTTTCATTGCAGAGATGGGAGAATTATTAAGTTGACGAATATCGTTGGCGTTCGTTTTAAAGAAAACGGCAAAATCTATTATTTTGACCCTAAAGGTCTTGATCTGAAGCAGGGCGATTATTGTGTGGTAGAAACATCGCGCGGCACGGAGTGCGGCGAGGTTTGTTTGGCGCCCCGCGCGGTGGAAGACCATGAGGTAGTTCAGCCCTTAAAGCCGGTGCTGAGGGTGGCAGATGCTGCTGACCATCGGCAGATGGAGAAGAACCGCGCGCGGGAAAAGCGGGCGGCAGAGGTCTTTGTGGAAAAGGGCAAAAAGCATCAGTTGGAAATGTCGCTGGTGGACGTGGAATATGCCTTTGACGGCAGTAAGATCATCTTTTTCTTTACCGCCGAGGGGCGAGTGGATTTCCGCGAGTTGGTGAAGGATTTAGCATCGGTCTTTAAGACTCGCATTGAACTGCGGCAGATCGGTGTGCGGGATGAGTGCAAGATGATGGGCGGCCTTGGAATGTGCGGAAGACCTTTTTGCTGCAGTCAGTTCCTCAATGATTTCAGCCGTGTTACCATTAAAAGCGCTAAGGATCAGGGTCTGCCTCTCAATCCGGTGAAGATCAGCGGTGTTTGCGGCATTTTGATGTGTTGCCTCAATTATGAGGAATCCACCTATCAGGAACTGAATAAAACCTTGCCCAAGGTAGGCGCTCATGTGGAAACTCCCTCCGGAAAAGGAATCGTTGCTGAAGTGGCAACTCTTACCGGAAAAATTCGGGTGAAATTTACCGATGAGGAAGGCAATCTTTCCTTTGATACCTTTGATGCAAAGGATCTGAAATTCCCGCGCCCGCATCCGATGCGGAAAGAAAACAAGAAGGAAAAAGAACCCGCTCCGCAATAATTTATAAAAAACACTTGAAATGTGAAAGTTCTTGTGTTAGTATAATTTTAACATTATAAGGAGGTGCTTAGAAATGGCATACACTATTACTGATAATTGCATCAGCTGCGGTACTTGCGAAGGCGAGTGCCCCGTAGGCGCGATCTCTGCCGGCGACGATAAGTACGTTATCAACGCTGACGAGTGCCTCGATTGCGGTGCTTGTGCAGGCGCTTGCCCTGTAGAGGCTATCGAAGGCTAATTGCATATCTAAATAAAAATACCCGCTCCCAATGGGAGCGGTTATTTTTTGCAGAAAGGTTCGGATTACTCTTGTTACCTTAAGTTGAAAAAAAGCGTGGGATACTCTGCGCCGCTTGATTTTTCGAGCCGCTGGTCGGCGGCTTGCGAAAAATCGGCGCTGCTCGAGACACGACAGTCCGCCCATCTCTATTGGCGGCTGCTTCGACGAACTTTTTTGCCAAAGGCAAAAAAGTTC
>JAZNGR010000011.1:0-7275 GCA_045576575.1 Eubacteriales bacterium | reverse complement strand
GTTGCTTCTTCTTTTGTCTCTTCTTGGTTTGGAAACTTTTCTCTTAGTTACTGCCATTTTATCTAACCTCCATTTATGATGCCATTATAATTAACTGATTTAAAACTCGGAAACTTCACAACCGCAGGTTTCTTCATTTCGATTGCATCCACATACAGGGCATAACCCCTTACAATCATCCTTACAAAGAAATCGGTCGGGAAACTCCAATACGATTTGATTCTTTGCTTCCTCTTCGGGCTCAAACATCATATTCTCCCCGATCAGGATCGTATCTTCATCCTCTTTGAGAGGATCGGTGATCATCCGACGGGAATTTTCAATATGAAGGCTTCCGCGCACCGGCGACAAGCACCGACAGCAAAAACTTTCATATTCCAGATCAATCACCGTATCGCACATGACCAGACCATACTTCCCACGAATAGAGAAGGAAACCTTCGGTTTCTCGGGAAAAGAGGCCAGCGCCAAAAGCGCTTCATCTTCCCCTGCCGCCAGATCGAACTCCACCGACTTTTCATAACGATCCAATATAAATGCGTCTTTCAGATTGATCTTCATTGCTCTCCCTTTTTGAAAGAAAAAATCAATAGCAGATAATATTATAATGATAAAACCTCTGCTTGTCAACAAATATTTTGTTTTTTAGGCGAAAAATTCCTTTTTTGCCGCCTCCAGCGCCGCCGCAATGACCTTATCCATATCATAATAGCAATATTGACCCAGCCGCCCGCCGAAAATCACATTTTCTTCCTTGGCGGCAAGGGCGGCATATTTTTGATAAAGAGCGCTGTTCTTCTCATCATTGACCGGATAATAGGGCTCCATCCCCTCCTGCCAGGCGGCGGAATACTCTCGGGTGATCACGGTTTTGGGTTGCGTACCGTATTCGAAATGCTTATGCTCGATCAAACGGGTAAAGGGCGTTTTGGCATCGGTATAGTTGACCACCGCAACCCCTTGATAATTCTCTTGATTGAGCGTCTCGGTATCAAATCGCAAACTTCGATATTCCAACTTGCCGAAGCAGTAATCAAAATAGGCATCCACCGTTCCGGTATAGATCACCTTTTTTGCTTGAGCACACCAATAATCCTTCTTCATAAGAAAGTCGGTATTGAGCCGCACTTCAACGCCTTCCAACAACCGCTCGATCAACGGTGTATAGCCCCCTTCGGGGATTCCCTGATAGCGATCATTAAAATAATTATTATCATATGTAAATCGCACCGGCAATCGCTTGATAATAAAAGCAGGGAGTTCTTTGCAAGGTCTGCCCCATTGCTTCTCGGTATACCCGCAAATAAGCTTTTCATAAATATCTCTGCCCACTAAAGAGATCGCCTGCTCTTCCAAATTCGCCGGTTCCCCTTGGATCTCGGCGCGTTGATCGGAGATCTTCGCCTTGGCTTCCTCCGGAGTACACACACCCCACATTTGATAAAAAGTATTCATATTGAAGGGCAAATTATAGAGTTCTCCATTAAAATTGGCAATGGGCGAATTGGTAAAACGATTAAACTCCGCCAACTCATTGACATAATCCCACACTTCCTTCAGATTGGTATGGAAGATATGGGCACCATAGCGATGGACCGTAATCCCCTCCACCTGCTCGGTAAAAACATTCCCGCCCGGATGATTTCGTTTTTCCAAAATTAAGCAGGTCTTCCCTGCTTTTTTTGCCTCATGAGCAAAAACCGCACCATACAGCCCGCTGCCCACGATCAGATAATCATACATAATAAATCACCACCCACAGTATACAGCAAAATGCACAAAAATACAAGTTAAAAAAATCTTATCTTGGTATTGACAAATAGGATGAAATACTATATAATGTGTAAAGTCAATTGCTTTACAACATTGAACGGAGGTAAAACCGGTGAAAGATCTGCGCTTTTCCTTACTGATTGATTTCTACGGAAACATCCTTGCGCCCAAAATGAAGGACGCGTTGGAATTATATTATAATGAAGACCTTTCTCTTTCGGAGATCGCCCAGCATATGAACATCACCCGTCAGGGTGTGCGCGATAATATTAAGCGCGGCGAGCAATTTCTAACCGAAACCGAGGAGAGTCTCGGATTTTTTGCGCGTTATGCGGGCTTAGAGGATGAGATGGAGCAAATCCGTAATCTGGCGCTGAACATCCGCGATTTCAACACCCGCCATCATAAAACGCCGGAGATCCAGCAGTTTGCAGAAGAGATCATCGGCATGACTGAAAAATACAGAGAGCAGGAGCAGTAAATGGCATTTGAAGGATTAAGTGAAAAACTGGCAAGAGCCTTCAAAAACCTCAAGCAGCACGGTCACCTGACTGAAAGCGATGTTAAAACTGCCATGCGGGAGATCAAACTGGCGCTTTTGGAAGCGGATGTAAACTTCAAGGTTGTGAAGGAGTTTATCGGTAAAGTCTCTGCGCGCTGTGTAGGCAGTGATGTTTTGGAAAGCCTGACCCCTGCTCAGCAGGTTATTAAAATTGTTAATGAAGAACTGACCGCGCTGATGGGCTCAGAGACTGCCACCATTAAAATGGCATCTACTCCCCCCACCATTGTGATGATGGTTGGTCTTCAAGGTACCGGTAAAACCACCCAAAGCGGTAAGATCGCCGGTTACTTTAAAAAGAAGGGGCGCCGCCCGCTTTTGGTAGCCTGCGACGTTTACCGCCCCGCCGCCATTACCCAATTGGAGGTAGTCGGCAGCGGTGTGGAGGTGCCCGTCTTTAAGATCGACGGAGAGAAAAATCCCGTCAGAATTGCAAAAGAAGCCATCGACCATGCCAAGCGGCACGGTAACGATCTGGTTCTTTTAGATACCGCCGGTCGCCTGCACATCGACGAAGCGTTGATGGAGGAGTTGACCAAGATCAAGGAAACGGTGAAACCCCAGGAGATCCTTTTGGTGGTAGACGCCATGACCGGTCAAGATGCGGTGAATGTTGCCGAGAGCTTTGATCAATTGCTGGATATTACCGGCGTTGTTTTGACCAAGTTGGACGGCGATACCCGCGGCGGTGCGGCGCTTTCGGTTAAATATATCACCGGAAAGCCCATTAAATTTGCCGGCACCGGTGAAAAACTCACCGACATTGAACCCTTCCATCCGGATCGGATGGCTTCCCGTATCCTCGGGATGGGCGATGTGCTCTCTCTCATTGATAAAGCCCAAGAAGCTTATGATGAGAAAGAAGCAGCGGCTTTGGAAGAAAAACTGCGAAAGAATAAATTCACCCTGCAGGATTTTCTTGACCAAATGCGGCAGATCAAAAAAATGGGGCCCTTGGAAAACCTTCTCGGTATGATGCCGGGGATGAACCAAGCCCAATTAAAGGATGTAAAGATCGACGAGCGTCAACTCGCCCGTACCGAAGCGATCATCCTTTCCATGACTCCCGAAGAGCGGGAAAATCCCTCCCTGATGAACGCCTCCCGCCGCAGAAGAATCGCGGCAGGCAGCGGAACCACGGTGGAGATGGTCAATCGCTTGCTCAAGCAGTTTGAGCAGATGCAAAAAATGGTTAAACAACTGAAATCCAAAAAAGGCAGACGCCGCGGATTCGGTTTTTAATAAGTATTTGAAAGGAGAACAAAAACATGGCAGTTAAGATCAGACTGAGAAGACTGGGTGCTAAGAAGGCCCCCACCTATCGTATCGTTGTTGCTGATTCCCGCTATCCCCGCGATGGCAGATTTATCGAGGAGATCGGCACCTACAATCCTTGCACCGAACCCGCTACCGTTGTAATCGACGGCGAGAAGGCAAAGGCTTGGATCAAGAACGGCGCTCAGCCCACCGACACCGTTAAGGCTCTGCTGAAGAAGCAGGAAATTCTCTAATCGAGAGGACCCATCATGAAAGAACTCATTATTTATCTGGCGCAGTCTTTGGTGGAAGAGCCCGACGCTGTTTCTGTGGTTGAAACCGAGACTGAGGATGCCATTGTCTATGAACTGCGTGTCGCTGCAGACGACATGGGACGGGTCATCGGCAAGCATGGCAAGATCGCCAAGGCGATCCGCTCGATCGTGAAGTCCGCTTCCTTCAAAATGCCGAAGAAAGTGGTCGTTGAGATCAAAGACTAAAGATCAACCTTTAAAAAGCAGCCGCGCAATTCTTTGCGTGGCTGTTGTTTTTTTGCAAAAAATGTTGTATAATAAAGAAAATCTCTCATAAGGAAGTATCATCATGGAAAAAGAACTGCTGGAAGCAGGTAAAATCATCAATACCCACGCGCTGAAGGGCGAAGTTCGCATTTTCCCCTATTGCGATAGCGCAGAGTTTCTCTGTGAGGTCAAAAAACTCTATATTGACGGTGAAGCCTATAAGGTCAATGCCGCAAGAGTTCACAAAGGACAGGCGCTCATTAAATTCAAGGGTGTCAATACCATTGAGGATGCCGAAGCGCTTTTGGGTAAGTTGGTATGGTTTGATAAAAAAGATGTGAAATTAGATGAAGGGCAGTTCTTCATTGAAGATATCATCGGTCTGCAGGTGGAGGATATCGACAGCGGCGAGATCTATGGCAAGGTCACCGATGTCTTTACCACCGGTGCCAATGACGTCTTTGAAGTAACCGGTGATCGAGTCTTGCTGGTACCGAAGATTGATTCGGTGGTTTTGGAAATCAACCTGAAGGAAAAGCGGATCCTGATCCGTCCCTTGGAGGGCTTATTTGAATGAAATTCTCGGTTATGACCCTGTTTCCCGAAATGGTGGAGCAGGTTTTGGGCGAAAGCATCATCGGTAGAGCACAAAAAAACGGGTTCCTTTCGGTGACTTGCCATAACATTCGTGATTATAGCGCCGATAAGCACCGCAGGGTGGATGATTATCCCTTTGGCGGAGGCGGCGGCATGATTATGCAATGCCAGCCCATCTATGATTGCTATCAAGATATTGTTAGAAAAGAAGGGGCCAAGCCTCATACGGTCTACCTCTCTCCCCGCGGAGCAGTTCTGACCCAAAAGAAGGCCAAGGAGCTCTCGGCTCTCCCCCATCTTTGCCTCCTTTGCGGTCATTATGAGGGGGTGGATCAGCGCGTCTTAGATGAGATCGTGGATGAAGAGATCTCCATCGGCGATTATGTGCTGACCGGCGGCGAGCTGCCCGCCTGCGTTTTGATTGACTGTGTGGCGCGGATGCTGCCCGGTGTTTTGGCGGAAGAGAGTTCCTATACCAACGAAAGCCATTATAACGGTCTTTTAGAGCATCCCCAATACACCCTGCCGCGGGAATGGAACGGCCGCGCGGTGCCGGAGCTTCTAACTGAGGGCAACCATCGCTTAATGGAAAAATGGAAAAAGGAGCAGTCCATCGCGCTGACCAAGAAGATGCGTCCCGATCTGATCCGCCGCCCCATCCCCGACGATAAGCGGCTGCGGTTCATGAAAGAAACCGATTGGGAACTCTACTTAGAGATGGCAACCGCCTTTTATAATACCCCCGGTGTTTTGCACACCATCCCCGAAGAACATTTTAAAAAGACCTTTGACGGCATTTTAAACGGTGATCCTTATATCAATGCTTATATGATCCAATTTGAGAAAAAGCCCGCCGGCTATTGCCTTTTGAGCCACACTTGGTCCCAAGAAGGCGGAGGATTGACGGTATGGGTGGAGGAGATCTACGTTTCGCCCGAATTCCGCGGCCATAAACTGGCGGAAAAAGCCCTGCGAGCGCTCTTTGAACTCTACGACGACACCGCCGCCCGCTTCCGTCTGGAGGTTACCGCCGACAATAAGATCGCCAAAAAGATCTATTATAAATTAGGTTTCAAGATGCTGGACTATCAGCAGATGATTAAGGAATAAGTAAAAGCCATCGGTGTTACCGATGGCTTTTATATTGACAGCCCTTGCGGGTATTGTTTATAATGGAATTGAAGGAGGTGTTATGATGAAACGATTGTTTTTGATCCTGATGGTATTGATGTTGATTTTGAGCGCCGTTGGCTGCAATCGCGCGGCGGAGGATGAGGTATGGGCCGATCCCGAGATTGAAGGCGAGACCTTTAAAGAAGACCCTGATCAACCGACCGTTGAAGTCATTGCCTCCCCCACCGATCTTGAGATTTTGGAGCAACAGCGCGCCCAAGAGGCTTTGGAGCGCGCCGCAACGATCCCGAATCATTTTCTCCGCCATACGCCCGATAAAACCTTTGCTTATCTTGAGTTCTTGACCAAAGACGGCAAAGAGGCGGTTCTCCATAATTTAGACGGAAGCCAAACACCTCTTTCCTTTGCCAAAATAAATGAGCAATCCAATAATACCACTTTCAGTTATTGGGATGAACGAAAAACCAGCTATACCTTCAACTCCGAAGGAGAATTGCTATCTTGCTATGCCCATCACGAAGGACGAGGGTATTCCCATCCCGCACCGGAGGGGCATATCTCCAAAGAAGATGCTCAAGTAATGGCGGAAGATTTTATTAAAAGAACTGTCGGCGATCGACTGCAAGATTTCACTTTAGTTCTCTCCAGCGAGAATCTATCTCATCATTGCTATGTTTTTCGCTATGAAGTGACCAAGGAAAACAAAAAAATCAATTTATCCTATTATTCCATTGAGATTTCCTATGGCGGATATATCCATAGTTTGGACCTTTCCAGCCCGGTAAAATTAGACTATGAAATTATGGCAGAACTGGTGCCCGATGATCTCCACGCAAAAACGGAGGATGCACTAAAAGAGCAGATCAAAGCAGACTTTCCGGATCTCGCCGAAGAGGATATTAGATTCAGGTTATCTACCTATGATTACAGGGAGCCGACCGCCGAAACACCTCGTACACTCCGCGCCAGTTTTAATGAAACCGGCTTACATTATCCCGGCACAGATCGCCCTTATTTTGGTCACTGTGACTATTACTTGGAGTCCGGCGAGTTGGAGATCATTATCTATGACCAGCGCGACACCTGCGGAACAAAATAATAAAAACCGGCATCAGTTGATGCCGGTTTTTCATTATAAAGTAAGGTCCTCGAATTTACAGCCGATGGCTTTTTGGAGGTCTTGAGGGTCGATGAGGATCTGGGCGCCGATGCGACCGCCGCTGATGATGATGGTATCGAAAAGGATGGCGGTTTCATCAATGACGGTGGGAAACTGCTTTTTCATCCCGATAGGGGTGCAACCGCCGCGGATATAGCCGGTGAGCCCGAAGATCTCCTTCACATGGATCAGTTCCACTGCCTTTTCGCCTACCGAGCGGGCGGCCTTTTTAAGGTCTAACTCCTCGGCGATGGGAAGCACGAACACGAAAT
>JAZNGR010000010.1:0-7628 GCA_045576575.1 Eubacteriales bacterium | reverse complement strand
CAGCGAAATAAACCGCCATGGCCGGATGTTGACGAGGTGGGGTCCTTGATGAGCACATGGGTCACCGCGCCGATCAGCTTGCCGTTTTGGAGGATGGGGCTGCCGGACACGAGTGTGTCAATATAGGACCAACATCTTTTTTAGGCAAATTTTGCGGGAATTTTTGTAAAAACACGCCCAAACAAGCCATTTTTGACTTACTTAGGCGTACTTTCATCTCATATACATATAATAAAGTGTATCATTGGACAAAGAAAAACAGACGAGTGTGTTATAATAGGACCAACACTCGTCTGTTGAGAGACAAATACTCATCCTTCGTAATCTTTTTCTCGACATACTCCTCATAGAGTTGTATTTTAGAGTCTTCGAGCTGAGAAATCTTCATTCGTAAGGTTTTGATTTCACCAGACAATATCTGCTCACTTGTTTTAGCCATATAGCTGTTTTCTCTGAGACGCTTCACCTTAACGTCGAGAATTTGACATTGCATCACAATTGCACGAAGCACAATCTTTTCGAGTAATGCTTCTTCAATTCTTCCATCAGAACAACCTGTAGAGTTGGTATAGCGCCGGGAAGCACATAACCAGTTCTTATTTTGCGCCTTACCCTTAGTAAGCTTGTTCCCACAACAATCACATACCAGCAATGACGAAAACGGGTTCTCCGGCGAGGATCTTTTCGACTTTTTATTGGATTGGATGATAAGTCTTGCTTGGTAGAACAATTCTCGCGATATGATGGCTTCGTGAGTATTCGGAATAATAATCTGTTCTTCTTCGGGAACTTGCTTTACACGGTCACTGCCTACTCGAACCACATTGGGTATAATAGTCCATTCGCTCTCATCACGTCGGTACTTATCTAAGCCAATCTTATCGCGTTTAACGCGTCCATGAACTCTACAACCCAAAGGGAATTTGCCCGTAAACAGATGGAATGTTACAGCGAGGATAAGAAAAGAGAGCTTGCAGAGAAACGCCGAGAGGTGAACAAGGCAAAGAAGCGAATCGCAGAGATTGACGGCTTAATACAAAAACTCTACGAGGATAACGCTATCGGTAAAATATCCGATGAACGCTATGCCACCTTGTCAATGTCCTACGAGGAAGAACAGCGGAAACTAAAAACTGCACTTCCCGATATGGAAACCTATCTCGAAACCGAAACGGACAAGACCGAGAGTTTACAAAGGTTTATTGATAAGGTCAAGCGGATAACCGAAATCAAGGAACTGACCGCCGAGTTGGTACACGAGTTCATTGATAAAGTCGTGGTACACGCTCCGAGATACCTTGATGGCAAAAGAGTTCAGCTCATAGATATTTACTACAACGGCGTTGGTATACTCCGAGAACTCACTCCCGAAGAAATGGAAGAAGCGTTCCAAAAGCATATGGCGGAACGCAAAGCAAAAACGGCATAGCCAATGGCTACACCGCTTAACGAAATCAATTATTCAGTTTAGATACAAGAGCCACCCCTTGGGGCACCTTCCTTACGGAGGGTGCCCCTAGGCTTGCTTTTTTGTTTAGTAAAGACGGATCTCATAGATCCGGGCATCGGCACAGCCGTTGGTGGCGGTAATGGTCACCGTTACTCTATCGCAAAGCACCGGCTCAAAATCCAGTACGTTGACCCGCTGATAATTGTGGGTTACCGTATGCTCTTTAACTGCCTTGCCCTTGTGCCAAAGGGTAACGGTATAATCCTTCACCAGCTCCGGCGGAATGCCTATTCTTTGCTGCTTTTGACGTTTCAAATTTTGGGTTTGCTTTATTGAATAGTTGAAGTTTGTATCAAAAACCAGTACGATCTGTGATATCTTATCCGTCTTGATGAGGTCAAAAGAAAGGGTTTCCCCTTCTTCGGAAAGGCCATTTGATACCCACATATTCGAACCGTTTTCTGTCGGTCTTGATACACCGCTTATAACATTAATTGCTTCAAAGCTTTCTGTTTCAGAACTGGCTTTTATTCTTGCATTTCTTGCTTTATCCGCTGGATCACAATTTGAAAGATTTGGTATATAACAGTCTTCTTTTAACAAAGCTTGTTGTAATGAATGCATATGATTCAAAATACCTCGCGGGAGACAATTCAGGTTTATACACATCGCTGCTGCAATTCCAACTGCCTGACCACCAATAGCGCATGTCCCCATAACACGGGTAGATCCCATTGCCAGTTTTGTCGCGCTTATATTTCGCCCTGCCATCATAAGATTGTTTATGTTTTTTGAGTAATATGATCGGTAAGGAATAGTGTATGTCCCGTCAACCGGAATGATTTCTGTTGGATGTTTGTCAAAATCGTAAAGTCCGTTAGCGGTATGAATGTCCATGGGCCAGCCGCCATAGGCTACAGCATCGTCAAATTGACGGTTTTCCAATACATCGTTTTCGTTCAGCAGATAATCGCCCACCAACCGGCGGCTTTCCCGCGTACCGGGCAACATTCCAACCCATTCCAAATCATAAGTTTCTACTCCGTGGTCTCCGCCGTTTTTCATGTGATCCCAAACACCGTATATGCAGGAGACCAGTTCGTCGCGAATTTCTTCGTATTCATCAATAATGTCCTCTGTTTTTCCGCTTAATTCAATCCACCAATAGCCTGTGTCGATAGCAGATGTTCCAACGGTAGTGAAATGAAGTTCTTCCTCGCTGGATTCCTTTTTGGTTTGCTCGCTGATTTTGCCGTGGGTACGGTATTTCAGTTGTTCCTCGGTAAAGGAAAATGCAAAATCAGGACGTTTAAAGTTTACGGAGGTTCCTCTGTCAACTGCTTTAAATAAAAGAGTATTGCCCATTCTGTTGTTGTTTGGGAGCAGCGGGGCGTGCGGTTCGTTGAATTCATCGATTCCTTCGCTGCCGATTCTGTATTCTGCACCTGCGAGATAGCCTAATGTCGCGTTTCCTGTTGCATCAACAAAGATTTTACCGCTGATCTCGTACCGCGTTTCTGTGGTTTGTTGATAAGCAGTAATGGTTTGGATGATATTATCCGTCACCTGACAATCATCCATAGTAGTGTTAAGATAAAAAGTTAAGTTTTTTTGTTCTCTTAACTTTTTATATAAAATCATATCCCAAGTACTGTAACTGAAATAATCGTTAAAAGCTTTGTTTTCCAACAAAAGTTCATATAAAATCCCGCCTTCTTCCAGCATAGGCTTTGCCATATTGGCGGAGGCCCCGCAAACATGCATTCTGATTTCGCTTGAAGCATTTCCTCCGAATACAGGGCGGGCGTGAATAAGCGCCGTTTTTGCACCATGCCTTGCTGCAGCTATTGCGGCACAGATTCCCGAAAGACCGCCTCCGACAACAACAACATCATAATCGGCTTTTTTAATTTTGATTTCACGTTTCATAAAACACCTCAAAATACTTGTAAAATTTGTAGATATATTATATAATAATTTTAAATCCAAGGCAATAAACGAAATTATGTATTTTTTATAAAATATTAAAGGAGATTTTATGTTAATAAGGTGTGAGATTGCCAAAAGGGATCACTTTGAAGTTGAAAGCGGAATACATCATCACAACAGTCTTGTGATCGTTTTAAAGGGGGAATTTGAATATGCTGCAGAAGGGGTTGTAAGGAGGGTCCTTCCTTTTGAACCTGTTTTTTTCAAAAAGGGAGTTTCGTTTAATAAAAAAGTTGTAAACTCGATTGAATTTATTATTGCAAGTTCCTTGCAGTTTTCTTTTGAATGCGACGGTTCTTTCGAGTATGACGAGGAAGATAGAGTGCGTCTCAAGAACACAATTAAGTATTTGATAAAGGCAATCAAGGAGGATGCGTTGGATAATGTGAAAGAGCATTTTGTCAATGATATTTTTTTAATATCAAAGAAAAACAATGTGAAAATGACACAAAATACTTTATTACCTGCGTTTGAATATATCTCTCGGAATTATTCAAAAAAACTATCTTTAAATATTCTTGCTCAAATAAATTGTTGCTCGGTGCAGACACTTATCAGCAAGTTCAAAGAGCAGACAGGAAAAACACCGATGGAATATATAACCGGGCTGCGCATCAAAAAGGCAAAGGACTTTTTACTTAATACAGACCTCAGTATAGGGCAAATTTCGGAGTTTTGCGGATATGAGAACGTTTATTATTTCAGCAATGTTTTCAAAAAAGAAATAGGAATGTCGCCTCTTCAATTCCGCAAAAGTTCGTTGCTGTAAATGAAAACCGGGGATATAAAAACGTATATGCACCTCAAAAAGTTAGACACTTTTGGAGGTGCATATTTTTGTAACTAAAAACTACTGGCTGGTAGTTATGATTATTCTGCGCTGGCCAGCATATTTTCAATAAAAATGCCGTAGCCTTTTGTGGGATCCTTGATCAGCACATGGGTCACCGCGCCGATCAGCTTGCCGTTTTGGAGGATCGGCGAGCCGCTCATTCCCTGCACAATGCCGCCGGTCAGTTCCAGAAGCTCGGGATCGGTAACGGTGATGCAGAGGTTGCGGTATTCTTCCAAATTATTATTGATGCGGGTGATCTCGATGGTATAGGCCTTGGCGGTGCCGCCCGAAAGGGTACAGAGGATCCGGGCCTCTCCCAATTGGATCTCTTCCTTGAGGGCGATGGGATAGGAAACGCCGCTGAAGGAGGCGGTGCAATGGCCGAAGATGCCGGCATCGGTATTTTCCAGCACCGTTCCGAGAGTCTCATCCTTCAGGTAGCCCAACAGTTCCCCGGGGGCGCCGGCTTCCCCTTCCTTGATGCCGCTGATGTGGGCGGTGACCAGGGTGCCGCTTTCCACCGGCATGGTAAGGCCTGTATCCACATCGGAGATGGAATGCCCCAAGCCCGCGATGATCTCGCTTTCGGGGTCATAATAAGTGAGGGTGCCCAGTCCTGCGGTGCTGTCCCGCACCCAAAGACCGATGGAATAGCCCTCTTCGGTTTCGGTGGGGGTGACCCAAAGGGTCTGGCTGCGCTGATTGCGCAGGATCCGCACCTGCTGCTTCTGCCCCTGGCTCAGCTGCACCTGTTCCCGCAGTTCTTCATTGGAGCGCACCTCGGTATTGTTATAGGAAAGAATAACATCCCCCACCTGGATCCCTGCCTCGATGCCGGTACTGCCTTCTTCCGCATCCACCACAATGACGCCCTTGGTATAAAGCTTCACCCCAAAGGGCGTTCCCAAAACCACCAATTTCTTTTGGGCGATCTTGCGGATGGTGGCATCCTTAAAGGGCAGGAGCCCAAAGAGTTTGATTTTGGCAGTATAGCCTTCCGGTTCTCCTTGGTTTAAGGTTTCGGCATCGGCATCTAAGGTGTAATATAAATCAGTTTTCGGCTCTTCCCCAGCATAGCAATGATAAAGGGTAGGAATCTGGGAAAGATAAATACCGAAGCCGCTAAAAAGATACGCCGCGGCCAAAAAATAGGCAAAAAATCGTAAACACTTTTTCATTCAAAAAACAACCTTTCCCGATTATTTTTTCATAAAGAAGTGTTGATATTCTTGTTACTTTTTGGGGGATTGAAAAAATTGTTTGAAACCTTCAAACCGAGCGCCGAAGGCCGCTACCCGAAGGCGTATGTGATACGCCGAGTGGCTCGGTTTGGAGGTAGCAAAGGGCGTTAAAATTAAAAGGGAAATATCGAAAACTCGATATCTCCCTTCTTTTTTATGGTTTTAAAGCAGAGTCTTTTTGAAAAGGCCCTTATTTTCCCTTGCCCTTTGCGGTTCAGACTATTTTTACAGCCCCTTTTTCAGTATGTGAGATCCAGATAAGGATTATTCTCGGTATAAAGGGCCGGCTCGAAGGCCTTGAGCAGTTCATCGGCGGCGGCTTCATCGGGGGGCGCGGCATTGCCGATGGGCAGCAGTGAAAGGGTCATTTCCCCAAGGGCGCCGAAGGTATAAACGCGCCGATTTCCGCTTTTTTGGAGGGTATAATCGGCGGGCAGGTTCTCTTGAAGCGTTGCCAGCTCCTCGGCGGTCTTGGGAAGGTTGGCCTGCACCTTGATCTCCAGAAAACAGCCGCTTTCCAAGAGATAGGAATAGGAATAATGGCCGGTTGCCGTTTCCAGATATAAGCAACGGAAGCGGGCCCCCTCGGGCAGGGAGGCGGGCAGGAGCAAAAGCTCCTTACTGTTGAGATAGGCGGTGCCGAAGCCGGGGGCTTCCATCTGCTCCAGGGCCGTAATAAAGGCGCCGATGGAGCGGTAGGTTTTGGTATCGGCAGTATCAAGGATCACCGGTGCGTTGGGGGAGGCGGTATTCTCCGCTTCGATCTCATCAGCGGTACTGCTCTCGCTCTTCAGATCCGATTCATCGTATTTGGAGGATGCATCGGCCTTGTCTTTATCGGCATTGTCCCCGGGCTTGGGGGAAGAGGGTTCCTGATCGGCGTTGAAATCATCGGAAAAGGACATATTATCTTCTCCCACGATATCCCATTCACCCTCATCCTCTTCATAGATGGAGCTTTTTTTGGTAAGATAGGGCGCCAGAACCATACAGAGCAAAACAGCCGCGGCGGTACCCGCCAGGCTCACTGTATAGGCGGCCTTCCAGGTTTTACGGGGCGGCTCCGGGGCAGGACGGTGGTTTTGGGCTTCCCGCATCAGTTCCAGAGTCTCCTGCTGCAAGGCGGCGGAGGGGTGGAGCTCATCGAATGCTTCTTTATATTCTTTTTCAAACATCAATATTCTCCTCCTTCCAACAGATCCTTCAGTTTTTTGCAGGCGCGCTTGAGATGGGAGCGGACGGTGGAATGGTTGATCTCCAGAATCTCGCCGATCTCCTTGGTGGTATAGCCCTCATAATAATGCAGATGCACAATAGCCCGCTGGGGCTCCTTCAATTGCGCCAGCGCCGCCAAGAGATCGGAATGATCCTCTCCCTGAGGGGCGACGGCAAGGACCTGCTCCTCCAACGGAAGATCCCTGCGATGGGCTTTTTTCAATTGATCCTTGCAGCAATTCACCGTTACGCGGATGAACCATGCCTTTTGATGCTCCCTGCTGCGGAAGACCGGCTGCGCCTTGAGGAACTTCAAAAAGACCTCCTGGTATACATCTTCCGCATCGTGAGGGCTGTGCAGCTGCGCCATGGCCAGCCGATAGACGGTGGGGCCGTATTGAGCCAGCAGCTGCCGCATCAATTCGTTGGTATAAATGATCGCCACGCTTTGCTCCCTCCTGATATTTATACGAATAAAAAACAAAAAATGTTGCAAAAAGCGGGCAAAAAAGGTGCCGACCGCAGAAAAAATAAAAGAATGGTATAACTGCGTACATCAGTATGATGGATTGCTTTTTGCAAAATAAAAATTCGAGTAATAAGGAAAAATCTCGGCTATGCCGAGATTTAATCCTTTTTCTGCTTTCCGCCAAAACGCTCTTCGACGTATCACATACGACTTCAAGCGTTTTGACGAAATTTGCACTCTTTTTTAATAAGCTTTGCCCCAGTAAACCAATTTCTTGGCCGGTTTACCGCAGCAGACGCAGGTATCGGCTACCTGCTCCTGATCCTCGAAAGGCATACAACGGGAGGTCACCTCTGCCTCCTCCTTCAACTGCACCTCGCAGGCCTCCTCCCCGCACCACATAGCGCGGATAAAGCCGGGCTTGGTGGC
>JAZNGR010000009.1:0-2111 GCA_045576575.1 Eubacteriales bacterium | reverse complement strand
ACATTTTTGCCAATGAGCAGAAGATGCTCTCTTCTCTTTCACAAGAAGATATCGAGCGCCTGAGAGAGATGCTGTTGGTGGTTTATAAAAATCTTGAATAAGGAAGCCGATGAGCCATCGGCTTTTACTTAGATATAAAGTGTAGCGCGCTACACTAAAAGGAGGAACCTATGATCAAAACATTAGCAAAGAGCCTGCGTGAGCATAAAAAAGGCTCTATCCTGACAATCATTTTGTCGATACTGGAAGCGGCGTTTGAGATTCTGATACCGCTTTGTATGGCGGACATTATTGACAAGGGTATTGACCTTGGCGAAATGAGCGCCGTATGGAAATACGGTATTGCTCTTTTGATATTTGCCGCGCTTCAGCTCTTTACTGGCGTGCTTTCGGCACATATCGCCGCCAAGACCTCGGTGGGATTTTCCGCCAATCTAAGGCAGGATATGTACGATAACGTGCAAACCTTTGCCTTTTCCAACATCGATAAGTTCTCCACGGCATCCATCGTGACAAGACTTACCACCGATGTGACCAACATCCAGAACTCGTATCAGATGCTGATCCGTATGGCGATTCGCGGTCCTATTATGCTGATCTTTTCCATGGCAGTAGCCTTTAGCATCAACAGCTCGATTGCGTGGATATTTCTTGCCATCATTCCACTCATGGCAGGATTGCTGCTGTTGATCGTCAAAAACGTACATCCCGTATTTAACCGTGTTTTTCGCACCTACGACCAGCTGAATAACGTAGTACAGGAAAACGTGCGCGGCATCCGCGTTGTCAAATCCTTTAATCAGGAGAGCAACGAGATAAAGAAATTCAAGGGGATTTCCGAGAGCATCTACCGTGATTTTGCAAAAGGCGAACGGCTTTTGGCTTTCAACTCTCCCATTATGCAGTTCTTTATGTATGCGTCCATGATCCTCATTTCGTGGATCGGCGCAAAGGCGATCATCGTCAGCGGAAACAATGCTGCCCTCGGCATGACCACGGGTGATCTGACGGCTATGTTTGCGTATGCCATGCAGATACTTATGAGCCTTATGATGCTCTCTATGGTTTTTGCTATGATGACCATATCCTTGGCTTCCGCACGCCGTATTGCCGAGATCTTGGACGAGAAAACCGATATCGCCAATCCCGAAAATCCCGTAATGAGCGTAAAAGACGGCTCTATTCGTTTTGAGGGCGTTGATTTCGTGTATGCCTCCAAGGCCGACAAGAAGGTGTTGGACAACATCGATCTGTCTATCGCCTCGGGCGAAACCATCGGTATTATCGGCGGCACAGGCTCGTCCAAATCAAGCCTTGTTCAGTTGATCCCCCGTTTGTACGATGTAACAGGAGGACGGCTCACGCTTGGCGGCGTGGATGTGCGAAGCTACGACCTGACCGTTCTGCGAAATGCCGTTGCCATGGTGCTTCAGAAGAACGAGCTGTTTTCGGGCACGATCAAGGAAAATCTGCGTTGGGGAAACGAAAACGCTACCGATGAAGAAATTGAACACGCTTGCCGTCTTGCCTGCGCGGACGAATTCATTCAGGGATTCCCGGATAAATATGACACTTACATCGAACAGGGCGGTACCAACGTATCGGGCGGACAGAAACCGCGCCTCTGCATTGCCCGCGCTCTTTTGAAAAAGCCCAAGGTTTTGATCCTCGACGATTCCACAAGCGCGGTGGATACCAAAACCGATGCGTCCATTCAAAGGGCGTTTGCGGAATATATTCCCGACATCACAAAAATTATCATCGCACAGCGTATCAGCTCGGTGCAGCACGCAGACCAGATCATCGTTCTGGACGATGGCAAGGTAGTTGCCGTTGGTCGTCATAACGAGCTGTTGGAAAGTTGCGATATCTACCGTGAAGTATATGCATCGCAGAAGAAAGGAGGCACCGATCATGAATAAGAAAGAAAAAATGCCGTCTATGGGAAAGATGCCCGAAGGTATGCCGCCCAAGGGAATGCCGCCCGAAGGTATGCCACCTAAGCCTCAGTTTGATATGAAAACACTCTTTCGATTGCTTTCGTATATGAAGGATTATAAAGGGAAGCTGATTTTTGTCGTAATCTGCATCCTACTTAGTTCTATTGCATC
>JAZNGR010000008.1:0-1692 GCA_045576575.1 Eubacteriales bacterium | reverse complement strand
AAGTTCCTGCTGCAATCCGGTCGGCACCCCCTGGTCGCTGCCGGAAGAAGAATAAAACCAACCATCAACTGTTTAAGGATACACAATATCATGAAAAAAGTTATCAGTGCTACGGTCACCCCTTTACTGGCAAATGGAGCTTTGGATAAGGAAGGATTGAAAAAAATTCTGGAACGCAACATTCTTCACGGTCTTGACGGAGTGTTTCTTTTTGGTTCCATGGGGGAGTGGGGAAGTTTTTCCAATGAATTCAAAGCTGAAGCTGTGGAATTGACTGTCAAAACCGTGCAGCACCGCATGGATGTGCTTGCCGGCATCAACGCCACCAGCTTGCCGCTTTCGCTGGCGATAATGAAAGATTATGCAAAATATGACATTGATGCTTACGTCTTTATGCTGCCCGGCAAAACCTCGGCACTTGATCCGGTAAAATCAATTTTACAAGTCTTGGATGCGGCAGAAAAACCGGTCTACTACTACCATTGCCCGCCAAATAACGGCATAAATCTTTCACTGACGCAGTTTGAACAAATCATGAGGCACCCAAATTTGAAAGGTATCAAAAACTCCTCGTCCAACATGTGGCTGCGCCGGGAACTGCTGCTGCTGCGGGAGGAAAAAAATCTTAAAACCCTGTTCTTTGAAGGTCAGGAATGGGCGGCGGATGAGGCTTTGATCGCCGGATGTGACGGTATGATCTGCGGCATGGGCGCACTCTGCTCCAAAATGATGAAAACTCTGGCACAATGTGTTGACAATGGCGATATTACCGGTGCCGTGGCAGCTCAAAACCGGATGATCAAACTTTTTCACGGAGTCTACGGTATCGACCTTGCCAATGTCTGGAACGGTCAGAAATATGCCCTGATGAAACTGGGGTTGATCGCTTCACCTTTTACCTTTGCACAAGAGATGTCTTCGCTGGATGAAAGTGCTGAAAAACGCATCGAAGCCTGCCTGAATGAGTTCAAAATGGAGCTGGATTGAACCGTGAACACTTTGGAGATGTTTGCGCTTAAAGGCAAAGTTGCTCTGGTCACCGGAGCCGGCAGCCGACAAGGTTACGGCGCCCAGTGCGCTGAAGCTCTCTTTGAAGCCGGTGCCGAAGTTTGGATCGCTTCCAGAAACCGGGAAAAATTGGCGGACTTTGCTTCCGGATATCCGGGAATGAAAATCGTTGAGATGGATCTGGAAAAAGAAGAGGATATCCACAATGCCATCGCAAAAATCACCGGAACATCCGGCAAACTGGATATTCTGGTCAACAACGCCGTTGCCAGAACCGCTTTGGCAAAGTGGGATCTGCCGATGGCTGAGTTCGACCGGAGTTTACGCGCCAATGCTTCGGCACTTTTTCTGATCACCCGCCTGGCGGCAGAAGCGATGAAAGAGCGGGGCGGAGCAATCATCAACATCGGTTCATATATGGGGATGCTGGGGCTTGACCCGGCAAATTATGAGGGTACCGGAATGCAATGTGACAGTCTGGAATTTCCCAGTCCGGCATACCACTATGAAAAGGGCGGCATGCTCAACTTCACCCGGTGGGCGGCAAGTGTGCTGGGCAAATACAATATCCGGGTGAATTGCATCTCTCTGATCGGTTTGGAACCATTGGCAGGTGAACGTTCCCGGTTTCACGAACAGCATGCCCGCCGTACTCTGCTCAAACGCTGTTGCGGTTACGAAGAT
>JAZNGR010000007.1:0-20064 GCA_045576575.1 Eubacteriales bacterium | reverse complement strand
GAAAACAGCGAAATAAAACCGTTTTGGGCCGGTGTCTCCTCTTCCCCACAAAACCATAGGGTTTTGCGGGGGCCCCGAAAAACGCATCTTCATCGAAAATATGCTCTCCGCGGCAGAATAAAAAAGCAGGTCTTATGACCTGCTTTTATTATCAATTTTCACGGATCCATTCCAAAAGATCCTCATAGTTCATAGTGCCGGAAGCCACCGCCAGACCAACGCGGGCGACCTCCTCTTCGGAGGGCTCGATCCGAACACCGTTGATCTCCAAAAAGGTCAGCAATACATACATTCCGATCCGCTTATTGCCATCCACAAATGCGTGGTTCGAGATCAGTGAATAGCCAAGTTTGGCGCCTTTTTCCTCCTTACTGGGATACAACTCTTGGCCATCGAAAGTGGCAAAAGCGGATTCCAATGCACTTTCTAAAAGATCAATGTCCCGAATATTGGGATCTCCACCGGTTTCAGCGGTAATCAACTGGTGCAGCAAAAGCACCTTTTCTTTGCTGAATTTGATCATTTTGCCAACTCCTCAAAAGCGCCGCGGTATCTTTTCAAGATCCGCGCCGCCACAAAATCGATCTTTTCCTCCTCGGTCATGGCAATTGTGGTATCCTGCTCCAGATCCACCAGCTTATACTTGGGCTTGTTATTTTTAAAGATATAAAGTTCCCCGCTCTTTTCCACCATACGGGCAACCTTGGAAAAATTCTGATTGGCTTCCGAAATCGATACGATCTGATTGCTGTCGATTTTCATAAAAAGCACCTTCCTTTCACCCATAGTATATACAAATTTTAGGATATTGTCAACCTAAAATTATTGGTAAAATATTCAAATAAAATCCGAGCGGGTCATTTGACCCGCTCGGGTTTGTTTTATAATTCATCGGCGGCTTCAAGGAGCTTTAAATAGTTTTCCTCAAAGGCGGCGATGTCGGTGGTATAATCATCGAAGGCGCGCATGACATTGGTACAAAGGGCATCGGCCTTGGCTTTATCCTTTTTAGCGATAGCGAGGAGCAATTCGCAGTCCTCCAGCCCTGCACGCATCTGCTCGGCGCGGATGCTGAGCCATGGACCGTTGCCGTTGCCCGGATAGGAAATATGGCTATCGCCGGTGGGCCAGAGGCGAACCCCGTCATCGGAGATGGCGCAGGTATGCTGCCGCAGATGATCCATATTTCCCTGAAAGGAGGCAAAACCCCAATGCAAAAAGCCCTTCAGGTCAAAGAGATAATTACCATAATGCAAAAGGCGGGAGCGGATCAACTCAAAATCCAAAAAGCGGTTGAGCCATTTGCCGCCGGGATGGCAGCAGGTATAATGCCAAAGTTCATCTCCAAGAGCGCGGAAGGTCTCAAATCTTTCCCGCTTTCGTTGATAATCCCGGGTGGGAATGACCCAGCAATCTACACTGCCGGCAAGTTCTGTATGACAAACGGCATCCATCAAACGCATCCCCGGCATAAACTTACGCACCATCCCGCTGATGATACGGTAATCCTCAGTCTGCTCCTCGTAGGGCTCATCCCCCACGTGCTGAACAGCCCCATCATACCAACCGTTTTTCTTCAAAAAAGCCGTCCATTGGGGTAAGAATTGAGCCAGAAAATTATAGCCTTCAGGGCTGTCGGCATAGACCTTGCGTCCTTCGGGGCGGTAGAACAGCCAATATTTTCCAATTTTTACATAATTTTTCTGCGTCAGATGCCCGAATTCTAAATGCTCAAAGCCGAAATCCAGCGCAAAACGGATCATCTTTTCCATAAAGGAAAAATCAAAGGTATACTTCCCGCCCTTTTCGAAAATCTTAATGGCATCCATCCGCAGAATAATATGGGTCTGGCGGGTACGGGCCATCAAGGTGTAATATTTTTTCAGTTCCGCCAGCCATTCATCGGTATATAGTTCGAGCCCCTGATCCTTCCCTACATTTTCCGGATGATACCAATTGCTGACCGAAATATTCTTTTTCTCCGGCACCACCGCTTTATGGACGGTGATCCGAACGGGAACCGTCGCCTCTTCCTCGCCGATCTTCAATGCCAGAGATCCGGTTTCGATGCCGACCTTAGCATCCACCGGAATCTTCCAGCAAACGTAAAAGGCGCTGACCTCTTTTTCCACTACATCACCGCCATCGTCCATTGGTTGCAGAATATCAAAGATAGGGAAAGGTGCCTTGCGGGTGGAATACTCCGGCTTAGGCTGATCCAATTCCAGCACCCGCCAGATCTCATCGTTGGAATTACGCTCGGCACATACATCCAAAAGGCGATAACATTCCAAATTCAGCGTACCCTCATAGGAAACGGTGATCTTCTCCCCCGCCTTGGTGCCCTGCACCAGGATCTGGGCCGCGGCAAAACTGCCGCGAGGGGTATGGACATCGATCCGATCCGATGCCGAAGGATAATCAACCACATCGGGATACAGCCATTCATTGGCGCTCACAACCATCGACTTCATATAACAGAACCCTCCTGCTTTTGTCCTTTTTCTTCATTTTAGAAAAAAGAGGCGATGATGTCAATGTGATTTCATCGCCTCTTTTTGTGATTATTTCAACCATTCCTCCGGCACCGCCTCCGCCATGGCGCGGTAGCCTGCGGCGCTGAGATGGAGATGATCGCCGCTATCGTATTCCGGCCGCAGGGCGGCAGGATTTTCGGGATCGCAGACCGCCTTCTCGAAATCCACAAATCCATCGATCAGATCGGTGGTGCGGATCCATTGATTATAGGCCTTGCGCAGTTCATCCCGAAAAGGCGCATAAGTACGCCAGCCCTCGATGGGCAGCAGAGTTCCCACATAGACCTTATACCCAAAGGCGCGGGCTTGACGGATATACCGTTTCAAACCCTCGATCAGCTCCTCGGCGGTGGGCAGATCGGTCATGGGGCGAAAGGGGTTGACCTCCGCGCCCACCGGATGGATCAGATCATTGATGCCATGCTGGATCAATACCCCATCGGCACCGTCGGTGGGTACCTCGCGGGGAAAGCGGCGCTCCCCTTTGGGGCCATAGGATTCATAGGTCAGGCAATTATATTCCCTTAAGATCCGCGAACCGCTGATGGCGCGGCGGATCACCGCCCGCGAATACCCCTCCTTGCGGCAACGCAGGTTCAGTTCCTCGGGCCAATTCTGGGCGGTAATGGAATCCCCGTAGCAAACCAGGGTGCGGTTGCTCACATGGGTATAGACCGATACATTGCTCAAAAAATAGAAATTCTGCGTTTCGCGGGAGATGGCCAAGGGGATCTCTTTTTCCTCTGTCTGATCCCCCAAGGCATAGCTGCCCTTGGATAAAGGACCGTGGGTCACCACCGCCGCGCGCATCTGGGTATGATCCCCCAGATAAAAGCGCACCTCCAGAGTGCTCTCCGCCTCCACTTTGCAAGAGAGCGCATCGGAAACCGCCCGCTCCCCTGCAGGAACGGTAACCGCCGCGGCGCCCCCGAAGGTCACCCCATAAAAGACGCCTGCCACGCAAACAGTGGTCTTGGTGATGGTAATGGGCTCGGTGCCGCAAAAATTATCATAGGTCAGCCTTAAGGCATCGCCCCCGAAGGCGGAATAGATGGGATAGCAGAGGGTAATATTTTTTCCATAGCCCTCCGGTCGGTTCTCGGCAACAGACGCCGCATTGCCCCAAACGGAAGCCCAATGCATATTGTTTTGATTCATTGAAATAACCTCCAAACAGAATATCTTTATTATACGATAAATGCGCAAAAAGTCCAGCCCTTGACAGCAAAAAACAGATGAATTATAATGCTTAAAAAGAAAGGAGCGGAAACGATGTTTCGGGAAATGGCAAGAAAAAAGCAGGCGCTCTCTCAAGAAGAGTGCCTGAAAATTCTAAAAGAAGAACCGCGGGGCGTTTTGGCGGTTTTGGGGGATGAAGATTATCCTTATGCTCTACCCATCAATTATTGGTACTGTGAAACCGATGGAAAACTCTACTTCCATAGCGGCAAAAGCGGCCATAAGATCGATGCCATTCGCCGCCATCCCAAAGCCTCTTTCTGCGTTTATGATCAAGGCTTTCGGCGGGAGGGCGAATGGGCGCTGAATATCAAAAGCGTTATCGTTTTCGGTAGAATCGAGCAAATTGAGGAGCCCAAGGCCATCGCCGAGATCTGCCGATCCTTAAGCTATAAATATACCGACGATACTGCCTATATTGAAGAGGAGATCCGCCGCTTTGGAGCCAATACCCTCTGCTTTGCCCTGACACCGGAGCAGATCAACGGAAAGCTTGTCAATGAAGCCTAAAAAACGCGTGCTGATGCACGCGTTTTTTTAAACAATATGAGAGATCAAGCGATACAATACATCCCAAAGAAGATAGAAGGGATAAAAGACCGCCAGAAGAACAGCAAAATCCAGCAAAAACTTCTTGATGGAAAAGCGCTTATGCTGATCGATGATATAGAACAAAAACAGCATCACGCAGGCAAACAGGCACAGCCAGCCCACGATCACACTGGCCCGATAGTCGATGGGGCTCAGCGAGGTCTCCCCATTGGCTACCAGCTGATACCAGGTTACAATGCAAAACAACCCTGCGGCGCCGAAGCCCGAGAGAATGACCGATAATAATGTTGCTTTATTCAAAAACAAGGCCTTGATCTTATCCTTCATAAGAACCTCCATCCTTTTTATGACTCTATTATAGCAAATATTTTCCTTGCGGTCAATAATTACATTTGCTATAATGAGACCGAGGTGATAAAAAATGGCACGATCCTCCAATCAACAGCAAAAACTTTTGCGGTTGCAGGAGATCTTTCTTCGCGAGACCGATGAGAGCCATGGGCTGACCATGGAGGAATTGGTGGAGCGGCTGGAGGATTTCGGCATTGCCGCCGAGCGAAAAAGCTTATATGAGAATATTGAGACCCTCAACCTCTGCGGAATGGACATTCTCAAGGAGCGCAAGGGCAATAAAACGGTCTACTATGCCGCCTCCCGTGATTTTGAAGAGGCGGAGGTGCGCCTTTTGGCCGATGCGGTAGCCTCCTCCCGTTTCATAACGGTGAAAAAGTCCGAGGAACTGCTGCGCAAGCTGACCACCCTCACCAGCCGCCATCAAGGGGCGGAGTTGCGGCGTCAGTTATATGTTGCCAGCCGGATCAAAAACATGAACGAGACCATCTATTATGTTTTGGATGAACTGAACCACGCCATTCACCGCAATTCCGCCATTGAATTCTGCTATTACGATTGGACCCTCACCGATCAGAAGCTGCAAAAAACGCCCCGCCATGAGGGGCGGCTCTATACCGTTTCCCCCTGGCAGTTATTATGGCAGGATGAACTTTATTATCTCATTGCCTATGACCATACCTCACAGTCCATCCGCCATTATCGGGTGGATCGTATGGGGCTGATCACCCTGACCGATCAAAAGCGACAAGGGGAGGAAGCCTTCAAGGAGATCCGCCTGGATGATTATACCTCCCGCCTCTTCAGTATGTTCGGCGGGAAGAGCGAATGGGTGCGGTTGAGATTTCCCGCTCGTTTTTTAGATGTGATGGTGGATCGCTTCGGCAAGGATCTGCGCCCCAGGCCTATGGAAGACGGAACGCTGGAGATCCATACCGAGATCATCCCCAGCCTGCCCTTTTACGGCTGGCTCTTCTCCTTGGGAAGCGAGGTAAAGCTGACCGAGCCTGCCCATCTGGTAGAGACCTATAAAAACTATTTAAAAGAACAACTATCTTCTTATTAATATAAAGGGAAATATCGAAAACTCGATATTTCCCTTCCTTTTTATGGTTTTGAGGCAGAGTCTTTTTGAAAAACCTTTGTTTTTTCTTGCCCTTTGCGGTTCGGACTATTTTTACAGCCCCTTTTATTTTACCAATTTGCAGACCGCCCTTTCCAATTGAGCGGAAAAGGGCAACAGCAAGAAGGTGGACAACACATTAAAGGCGGTATGAGCGGCAGCGATGCCGGCGGGAGGCGCATCCTGCGCCAAGAAGGCAGGCGCTCCCAGGATCTTGATCAGCCAAAAGATCCCCAACCATACCGCCGCCCCTGTACTGTTGAAAATGAGATGGGCCACTGCGGCGCGCCGCCCTCCCTTCCCCGCTCCCAGCGAGGAGAGCAAGGCGGTAACGCAGGTTCCGATATTCTGACCCATCACAATGGGGATTACTGCCCCATAGGGAATTCCGCCGCTCAGGGCCAGCGCCTGCAGAATGCCCACCGAGGCGGAACTGGATTGAATGACGGCAGTTAACACTGCACCTGCCAACACCCCCAACAACGGGTTGCGAAACAACACAAAAAGTTCTCGAAAAGCAGGCACTTCCCCCAAGCCTGCCACCGCACCGCTCATTTGATCCATCCCGAACATCAAAAGAGAAAAACCCAAAAAGATCTGCCCGATGCTTGCCCGCCTTTCACTTTTGCCCATCAGGGTCAGCAAGATTCCTACCAATGCCAAAACAGGCGCAAAGGAGGTTGGCTTTAAAAGTTTGATCCAAAAATTCCCGCTCTCGATGCCCACAAGGCTCAATATCCATGCCGTCACGGTCGTTCCGATATTGGCACCCATAATCACATGGATGGCTTGCCGCAAACTCATCAGTCCTGCATTCACAAAGCCCACTACCGTCACCGTAGTAGCAGAAGAACTCTGCACCGCAGCGGTAACCGCCATCCCGGTCAGAACTCCTGCGGACTTTTGGGTTGTGATCCGCTTCAACACCTGCTCCAAGCGTCCCCCTGCCCGCTGTTCCAACGCCCGCCCCATCAGGTGCATGCCGTATAAAAAGAAACTCAAACCGCCCAAAAAGGTCAAAGCGTCAAAAAAGTCCATTCATTCACCGCCTTTTGGATTTATTCTGCCCAAAAAGAAAACAGAGTTGCGTTGCAACTCTGTTTTTTATTTTATTCTTCGGTCGGCTCTTCTGCAGCAGGTTCTTCTGCAACAGTCTCCTCGACAGGAGCAGGCTCAAAGATCTTATCAAATTCGGCACCGGAGAGGTGATCCTTCTCCAGAAGGGCTTCAGCAGTAGCGCGAAGTTCTGCCTCATGCTCCCGAAGGATCTCTTCCGCCTTGGCATAAGCCTCATCAATGATCGCTTTGATCTCATCGTCGATCATAGATGCCACATGCTCGGAATAATCCCGCTGGGTGGCAAGATCACGACCGATAAAGACTTCATTGCTATCGTTTCCATAGAGAATGGGGCCCAATTTATCGCTCATACCGTATTTGGTTACCATCTGGCGGGCGATGGCGCTGGCGCGCTGAATATCATTGGAAGCGCCGGTGGAGATATCATCCAGATACAGTTTTTCGCTGACCCGTCCGCCCAAAAGGGAGACGATCTCTTCAAACATGATCTGCTTGGTGGAATAAGAAAGATCCTCTTGAGGACGATGGAGGGTATAACCACCCGCACGACCACGGGGCACAATAGAGATATCCTGCACCGGATCGGCGGTCTCCAAGAACTTCGCCACCACTGCATGACCTGCTTCATGGAACGCGGTGAGTCTACGCTCTTTTTCCACCACCTTGCGGCTCTTCTTCTCGGGACCTGCCACCACTTTCATGATGGCTTCTTCAATCTCATCCTGACCGATGACCGGTTTTTCTCTGCGCGCAGTCAAGAGAGCCGCTTCGTTCAGCAAGTTCTCAAGATCGGCACCGGTAAAACCGATGGTACCCTTGGCAATATTGGAAAAATCCACATCCTCGGCAAATTTCTTGCCCTTGGCATGGACCTTTAAGATCTCTTCTCTGCCCTTTTGATCGGGGGCGCCCACATAAACCTCGCGGTCGAACCGACCGGGACGCAGGAGGGCGGGGTCCAAAATATCGGCGCGGTTGGTCGCGGCAAGAACAATGATTCCGGCATTGTTGCCGAAACCGTCCATCTCCACCAGCAACTGGTTGAGGGTTTGCCCCCGCTCATCATGACCGCCGCCAAGGCCTGCACCTCTTCGGCGACCTACCGCATCAATCTCATCAATAAAGATGATGCAGGGATTATTCTTTTTCGCTTCATCAAACAGTTCGCGGACACGGGAAGCACCCACACCCACATACAATTCCACAAAATCGGAACCGGAGATGGAGAAGAAGGGAACACCTGCCTCGCCGGCAACCGCCTTGGCAAGCAAGGTTTTACCGGTACCCGGAGGACCCACCAACAAAACACCCTTGGGAATGCGGGCGCCCAATTCCAGATACTTGCGGGGAGATTTTAAGAAATCCACGATCTCCACCAGTTCTTCCTTTTCCTCATCAGCGCCTGCCACATCGGCAAAAGTCTTCTTTTCCTTTTGCTCTTCACCGGTCTTGATTCGTACGCGCGCAAAACCGGGCGCTTTCCCGCCGTTCATCTGGCGGCTCATGACCACAAAGAGCACCACAATACCGATGATCATCAGCAAAGAAGGTAACATGCTGACCCACCAAGGGAGGGTAAATCCTTCTTTGAAATCATAATCAGTGATGATGCCTGCCTTTTGCTGTTCAATGATGGTGGGCATCAATTCCGCCTCAAACATTCCCAGGCTCAGCAGTTCATGAACCACCTCGGTGCCGTCTTTTAATTTACAGGTCAGTTTGGTGCCTTCCAATTCAAAGGCATTCACCTGCTCGGTGTTAAAGTAATTCACAACCGCGCCGTAAGACACCTTTTTCACTTCAGGGCTGCGGTTAAGCATCGAAAAGATCCCGAAGACCACCGCAAACATCATCAGGGCATAGATCAGCCCATGAATTCGGGATCGGTTTTTATTATTCAATCGTTCGTTCCTCCTCAGCCGATTAGCTATATACTTCTTCCTTCAAGACGCCGACATAGGGCAAATTTCTGTATTTCTCGGCATAATCCAGACCATAACCCACGATAAAGGCATCGGGAATCTCAAAACCGATATACTTTGCTTCCACATCCACCTGACGGCGAGAGGGCTTGGAAAAGAGGGTGCAGATCTCAATGCTGGCAGGGTCCCTCTGTTTCAGGAGGTTCATCAGATTATGGAGAGTGACACCACTATCCAGAATATCCTCCACAATCAGAAGATCCTTGCCTTTAATATCCACATCCAGATCCTTCAGGATCTTCACACTGCCCTTGGTCTCGGTACCCGCACCGTAACTGGAAACATTCATGAAATCAATCTGCAACGGCAGGTCAACTGCACGCATCAGATCCGCCATTACCATCACACTGCCCTTTAAAATGGAAACCATCAGCAAGTCTTTGCCGACATAGTCTTTGGTGATTGCCGCGCCCAGTTCCTGAATCTTAGCAGAAAGCTGTTCTTCAGAACATAATACTTCCTTAATATCCTTATCTTGAACGGTCATTTTTATTCCTCCTCCACTATTTCAACAACACCGCAACGGGTGGTTTGTTCCTCACAGCAAAACTCTTTGGCGGGTCCGTAGCCTTCCGCCCACACAATACGGTCCTGCTCATCGGCAAGGACCCAAAGTGCATCGCGGCGAGAACGGGGGACCCGATCATTTTTTAAACGTTTCTGCAATCGGGATGTCCCACCTTTGCCCATCGGTTGAAACCGATCTCCGGGGCGTTTGTGGCGAAATACCGGATCGCCACTTATTTTATCACAGTCGAATCCAAAATGTGTAAACGGACTGTGAATTTCTTCCAAATGAATCCTAAACTTTATAGATCCTTTGGAAACGGCTCCGCCGATCACCGCCGGCACAATTGTTTCCTCAGGGTCTGTTACAAAGATCCCTTTCCCGTATTCCAAGCGGAAATAGGTTCCCTTAGTCAGTTCCACCTGACCCGATGAAGGTTCTTTTTTCAAAAGCGCCACGATCTCTTTAAAATGCAGGCGATCCAGCGGTTCCCCATAGGCGCGATCTAACACCCGCTTCAGAACCGCCTCAGGCAACGCGATCAGTTCTTTGGCATCCTCGGTTGCTGCCTGCTCCGCCCAAAGAGAAAGGGCTTCCTCCTCTTTGGCAAGACATTGCATCGCCGCCGCAAGCCCTTGAGAAAACCGCCCCTCTTCCCTGCTCTCCAGCAGAGGAAGCACCTGATGCCTGAGAAAATTCCGAAGATAGACGGGATCCGCATTGGTTGCATCGGTCACAAAGGGCAGGTCATGCTCCTCGGCATAGGCAATAATGGCTTCCTTTTCCATCTCCAGCAGCGGGCGAAGATAACCCCCTCTTTGGGGTTTCATGCCCGAAAGGCCGTTGCTGCCGCTGCCCCGATAGAGATTAATGAAAAAGGTTTCCAACTGATCCTCCCGATGATGAGCGGTGGCAACAAACCGCCGCTCTCCGTCTGCAAGGGGATCCAAGAATCCATACCGCAAAGCACGGGCGCCTTCCTCTGGACTCATCCCCGCCGCTCTGGCATCCCCTTCAAATTCCGCTAAAGGGATCTGCCATTCTTCGCAAAGGCGACGGCAAAATGCTTGATCCTCCGCCGCTTCTGGACGCAGCCCATGATTCACATGAGCGGCCTCCAGTTTGAATTGCCGATTGGGCATCTCTTTTAGCAAATGCAAAAGCGTTACCGAATCCATTCCGCCGGACAAAGCGACCGTAACGGTAGCATCTTTGGGCAACCCAAAGGCTGCCATTGTTTTGGCAAAACGCTGCTCCATCATACCGGCGGAGCATCATCCGGCAAAGGGATCGCGTCTTTTTTGGCTTTATAGTTGCCGAATTTGGTGAGAGTATTGTTCCAAGACAGATAAACCGTTTCGGTGGGACCGTGACGGTTTTTGGCAATGATCAATTCGATCTTATTGGGGTTGGCGGTCTCTTTATTATAGATCGCATCGTTATAAAGGAACAGGATTGCATCCGCATCTTGCTCGATGGAACCCGATTCTCTCAGGTCGGAGGGCATGGGACGATGGTCCCCTTCCCGCTTCTCCGATGCACGGGACAACTGGGACAGGCACAATACGGGAACATTAAATTCCTTTGCCAAAAGTTTCATGCCGCGGGAAATTTCCGACACTGCTTCCTGACGGCTGTTGGTACGAATATCCGAACTCATCAACTGCAAATAGTCCACAATCACCAGATCCAGATCGGGCAGGCGGCGCAGTTTCGCCTTCATCTGCCCAACCGTGATGCCGGGGGAATCGTCTAAATACACCTTGGTATTGGAAAGGGTGGATGCTGATTGACCCAGCCGCACCCATTCATTGGAGGTCAGCTCACCGGTACGGAACTTTTTATTGTCCACACCGCTATGGCTGGCCAAAAGACGGTTTGCCAACTGCTCATTACTCATCTCCAAAGAGAAAATGGCAACCGTTTTACCCTGCAAACCGATGTTTTGGGCAATATTCAGCGCCAGCGAAGTCTTACCCAAGCCCGGGCGGGCAGCCAGCAAGATCAGATCACTCTTGCCAAGTCCCGAAAGCACACGGTCCAGATCTCGGAAATTGGTCTGCAAGCCCGCAAACGCATCCCGATCCTGCGCGATTTTGGAGACGTTCATGAAACTCTCCTGCAGCGCGCTCTTCAATTCCACCATGGCGGTATTGGTCTGCTGATTGCGGATCTCGAAGATCTTGGCTTCTGCCATATCCAGAATCGTCTGGGTCTCTTCGTTTTGAGCATAGCAAGCGTCGGTGATCTCCTCGCAAATCGAGATTAGACGACGCAGATTCGCCTTTTCCGCAACAATCTTGGCATAAACCGGCACATTTTTGGTGCTGGGCACCGAAGAGGCCATATCATAAAGCAATTGCTTTGCCTCTGCCTCTTCATAGATGCCGGCGGCAATGACCTGATTCAGCACCGTCACAAAATCAATCTGAGCATCTGCCAGATTCATCTTTAAGATCTCACTATAAACTCTTCCGTATTTTTCCACATAAAAGTGCTCCGGCTTCAAAATGGAAACGATCTCTTCCAAGCATTTGGCATCCACCATCAAAGCGCCCAAAATGCTCTGCTCGGCTTCTAAACTATGGGGAACGCGTTTCAAATCTTCAAATTCCACGCGATTGCCCTCCTTTTTACTCTTTTTCTACACTCACGTTAATTTTGGCAGCAATGCCGGTATACAATTTTACCGTAACCGCATAGGTGCCGAAATTTTTGATGGTATCTACCACCAGTTTTTTCTTATCCACGGCAATCCCGCTCTCTTTTTCGATCAGCGCGGCGATTTCCTTCCCGGTAACCGCACCGAAAAGTTTACCGCTCTCACCGCCCTTGGCTTTGAGCACAAAAGTCTTGCCGTCTAATTTCTCTTTATTCTCTTTGGCTGCGGCAGTATCCACATCAATCTTATGCTGAGCGGCAGCCGCCTTGCCTGCAAAATCATTTTGCACCTGAGCGTTGACCGGGGTGGCAAGCCCTTTGGCGATCAGGAAGTTTCTTCCGTAACCATCGGCAACATTCACCGTATCGCCCTTCTTACCCTGACCTTTTACATCCTGCAATAAAATTACTTTCATTTTTTGTTCTCCTTCTCTTCTTGGCGGATGAGTTCGATTAAATGCTCGCGCACCTCATCCAAGGACTGTTCTCTGATTTGGGCACCTGCGGAACTGCGGTGACCGCCGCCGCCCATCTGCTCCAGAATCGTTTGCACATTATAGTTCGCGTCGCTTCTTCCCGAGATATGGATCTCATCCCCCTCCCGATATAAAACAAACGCGCCGCTGATCTCCGACATATTCAGCAATTCATCTGCTGCCTTGGCAGCGATGATCTTAATTCCATCAAAAGGAGCATCCTCCCAAGCGGAGACCGCAATATGATCGGTCACCATCTCCGCTTTGCCGATGATCTCGATCTGCTTGCGGTAAGAATTGAGATCGTTTTTGAAATAACCCCGGATCTCTTGGGGGTCGGCACCTGCCTTACGGAGATTTGCCGCCGCCTCAAAGGTGCGGGGGCCGGTTCGCTCGGTAAAGTTTTTGGTGTCCAAAATGATACCCGCCAAAAGAACCTGCGCTTCCATTTTGGAAAGGCGGCAGTTCTTAATATTTTCGGTCAATTCGGTCACCATCTCGCTGCAAGAAGAGGCGCCCGGTTCATGGAAGTTCAACACGGTATCTTTGACCGCACCTTCCACTGCTCTGCGGTGATGGTCGATCACTGCTACTTCACGGAACATCTTTAAGACCTTTTCGCTCTCAATATACTCCATATCATGGGTATCCACAATAATCAAAAGCGCATCTTCTGCCTGAGAGCGGGTCATATCGGAAATATCCATCAAAATCTCGGAATAATCGGTTTCCTTCAGGCGATCCAAAATATCTTGGCAAAGGTTTTCCTCCGGGTTATAAAGGATATACGGCTTTTTGCCCAAAGTGGATACGATCTTCGCCATACCCACCGAAGCGCCGATGCAATCCAAATCGGAAAATTTATGACCCATAATATAAACGGCTTCGGCACGGGCGATCTGCACCTGCAAAGAATCTGCCACCAAACGGACCTTTACCCGCTTGCGGCGGGCGCCGGATTCGGAATTACCGCCGTAAAATTCAAAGCGGTCGGTTTCCGTATTGGTCAGCGCCGCCTGATCCCCGCCACGAGAAAGAGCAAGATCCAAAGCGTTACGGGCGGCTTCATCAGTCTTTAAAAGATCCCCGTCCCCATAGCCAATACCGATGGAAAGGGTAGCATGAAGGGTATCCTCAATGCGGATATCTTTAATCTCCGAGAGGATCTTAAATTTGCTCTCTTTTAAATTTTCCAGATACCGCCGCTCAAAGATCAGCATATATTTATCGGTCTCCGGCTTCTGCACAATCCCGTTGACCCGCCGCGCCAACTGGCGGATGCGGACATCCACTCGGTTGACGAAATTGTTCTTTTGCAAAGAGGTTACATTCTCGGGGATCTCATCATAGGAATCCAGCAGAATATATGCCACGCAAAGGGCATCGCCCTTTAATTTTTTGATCTGCTCATGAAGGGTATGATTATCCATCCAATAGACAGCATAAAAATGATCTTTTCCTTCTTCCCCTTGGCTGAGGATATACACCGTATATTTCTTATCGGCAAAGGTAATGTCATATTTTCCGCTTTGATGCTTCTTCACCTTTTCAAAGGAGATATTTTTATTGATGGCGCGGACCTTCTGCCCGAAGATCTCCTGAATATTTCCGTCTGCCAACACTTGGTGAAACAGTTCGTTATACCAAATGATCTCCCCCTTATCGTTCAAGAGGGTGATGGGCATGGGAAAATTGGTGAGATTTTCGCGCGTTGCTTCATCCAGATACGAAGTGATATTTTGCAGATAGGAATAAAGATGGCGATTTCGCTGCCCTACCAATACCAAACTATAGACGATAAACAGCACCGAAAACAGCAATTCCGCAAGCCCCAGCCAAAGATGCACCGTCATGGTGATCAAAGAAAAGGCTGCCAGCATACAGAAAAAGCCGATCTCTAAATTTGTTAGATGGACTTTAATGGATTTCAAGAGAAATTCCTCCAAATCATTTTTTCTGAATATTCACAGAAATCAGAACCGGCAAAGTGGCGATCCACCAGCCGATATAAAGCAATAGCATATAAGGACTCAGCAACATCCCGCCGCCGACCGTGAAATAAGCGGCAAGGAACAGCCCGCCGATCAACAGTTTTCGCAAGATGGGCGGAAGGTTCTTTTTTCGAAGATACTGCAACAACCGATAGAGAGCAGTAAAAACAAACAAAAAGCCGAAAAGGTCAAATGCGGCGGCAAGGTTTTGCCCCGCGGTCCCACCCAAAAGGGCAAGGATCAAATAACCGCCCATATAGAGCCAGCTAAGCCGCCGCGAAGGAGTCAACCTCCGCCAACTGCCCAACATTCTGCCTTTGCCTTCTTTGCCTGCCTTTCGATCGGCAGACCAAACGCACCAGAAAAAGGTGCCGAAAAAACCATAGACCGCCGAGGTAACTACCGAGAAGGAAAGGGTTTTTAAATTCTCGCGGCAAAGAGCAAAATAGGAGTTCATCAACGCCAATTGCTCTCCTTGATAGATCTGCCCGCTCATCCATTCCATCCGATTCAGAGTCATGGAGATAAAAATACCGATGCGTTGGATGATCGCATCAAAACCCCATACCCCAAAGCGCAGTTTATGAAACAGCAAGATGCCGCCCAAAGCAAACGCACCGGCCAGCGGCAACGCCCGCATGGCAAGCGGCTTGATCCGCGCATGGAGAGGCCAGATCAGCGATACTGCCAACGGAATGGCGCAACAAACCGACCAAACCAAAACACTCACCGAAAGGTTACGGCTGAAAAAATATAGCACACCAAACCCTGCGACCATGCCCAGCCAAGTCCATTTGGTTCCCATCCGCCGAAGCGCCGCAGTCAAATAAGGAGCGATCAGCAAGATATAAATGGGAAGCACCAAGGAAACTTGGATCAAACTGCTGTTGCGATACTGGTCACCTGCCAAGGCAAAGACCAAACTGCAAAACAGCAGATTCAGTGCTCCGAAGAGCGTGCTTTTAAAGTTGGATCTGTTCATTTGAGCTGTTGGTTTTCCTTGGCAATGATGGCGTTGACGCGGCGCTCATGGCGACCGCCTGCCTCAAACTCTGCGGAGAAATATTCCTCCACAATCTTCAATCCTAACTCAATGCCCAAAACGCGGGCACCCATGCAAAGAACATTACTGTTATTATGAACCACCGTCATCTTCGCGGAATAGCAATCGCCGCAAACCGAAGCGCGGATGCCCCGCACCTTATTGGCCGCCATGCTCATACCGATACCGGTTCCGCAAACCAGGATCCCCTTTTCTGCTTTACCGGAGGCAACTTCCTCGGCAACGCCGAAGGCAGCATCGGTATAATCGCAACCGTCTACCGTTCCGTCAAACAAGATCTTATTCTCAAGACCCATCTCATTCAATTTTTCGCTGATCAGAGGCAGCCATTCGGTGCCTGCTTTGTCGCATCCCAATACGATCATTTTTCTTGTTCCTTTCTCATTTGGTATTCGCGCTCCGCTTGAGAGAGCCGAAAATAGGCGGGCACCAATTGCTCCGGCGGCTTTGCCTCCAAAAAGGATGCCGCGCGGGCGATCCCGCGCCCCTTTATATAATTCTGCGAACTGAGAAGGATCTCTTCTCCGTTTGCCAGATCGCTCAATAAATAGGCTCCATCCCCCAAAAGAACAACCGGTTTCCCAAGCGCCTGAATCTGCGCCGCCGCTTCCTCTGCTGAGCAAGCTTGGTCAGCGATCACCGCTCGGGGTTTGCCTTCCTCAAAGGAGTATCCTCCCAGATATACTTGGCGGCATCTGGCATCCAACACCGAAACAGCGACTCTTCCGCTTTCGGCTTCATTAAAAGCCAACGCCATTAAGGTCGGCACCGCGATACAGGGGCGCCCCAGCGCCAGGCCCTTGGCAAGAGCACAGCCGATCCGAAGACCGGTAAAAGAGCCGGGACCGTTGGTTGCCGCAAAAGCGTCGATCTCCCCGATGGATACCCCCGCTTGCTTCAACGTCTCATCCACCAAGGGGAGCAGGGTCTGGCTATGGGTCAGCCCCTCATCGGAGAAGCCCTCCGCCAGGATCCGATCCCCTTCGCTCACCGCCACCGCGGCGGTCTTGCCGGTACTGTCGATACTTAATAACTTCATGCTTTGTTCTCCACTCGAATCTTGCGTTCCCCCTCGGTTGCTCCATGGGTGATCTCGATCCGCCAATGATCGGGGGGCAACGCCTCCTCCATATGCTCGCTCCATTCAATGAGCATCAGCCCGTTTTCCAAATAGTCATAATAACCGGTGCTGAACAAACCATCCAATCCATCCACCCGATACATATCGAAATGATAAACGGGGAACGACCCGCTCATATATTCATGGACCATGGCGTAGGTGGGGCTGGTAACCTCATCGGTGAGGCCCAGCGCCTCGCAGAGCCCGCGGATAAAGGTGGTCTTTCCTGCCCCCAGATCGCCATAGAAGGCGAGGGTCTCTTTTCCTTTCAGCTGCGCCGCCACCTCACGGGCTGCAGCGGCGGTCTCCGAAAGGCTACGGCAAAGATATGTTTTTTCCATTCTTGCCTCTTTTATAATACATAATAATAGAAATATTGGATATTATAACATAGTCCTATACAATTTGCAAGTTGTCCTTGCAAAAAAATCCCCGCTTTGGTATACTGAAAAAAATAAGACGTTTTCGATGAGAGGAGGGATTGCCATGAGCGAACAAATCAAGCTGTTTCTGCGCCATGTTTTTCGGCGGGTGGACTGGATCTTGGCGGCATTGGTTATTGTTTCTTGCGCTTTTGGGTTGATCCTGATCTCTTCTGCCACTGCCACTTTCGGCAGTCATAAGAATCTCATTGTGCAGACCGGTGGGATCCTTTTGGGGCTCTTTATGTGTCTGGTGTTGGTCACCTTGGAGCATCGGAACCTCGCCCGCTTCGCCATTCCCATTTATATTCTTTGCATCGGGCTTTTGGTCTTTACGCTGATCTTCGGCATCGAGGTCATGGGAAATAAAAACTGGATCCGCTTGGGACCGATCAATGTGCAACCTTCGGAATTTGTGAAGATCGGGTTTATTCTTACCTTTTCTTTGCATCTTTCCAAGGTGCGGCACTATATCAATAACCTGCGCGCCCTCATCCCCTTGGCGCTCCATTTCGGCATCATCGCGGTTTTGGTGATGATGGGCGGCGACCTTGGTACCACCTTGGTCTTTATCTTCATTTTTTTGGGGATGCTGATCGCCGCAGGCATCCATTGGGGCTACCTTTTGGGTGGCGCAGCGGTGGTCTGCATCGGGGCACCTTTTGTTTTTGATCGGCTTGCCACCTATCAGCAGATGCGGATCTTGGCAGTCTATGATCCCTCCTTAGACCCCTTGGGTTACGGCTACCATACCATCCAAAGCAAGATCGCCCTCGGCAGCGGCGGGCTGACCGGCGCAGGGCTTTATAACGGCATCCAAACCCAATACAGTATTCTGCCGGAAAAACAGACGGACTTCATCTTCTCGGTTTGCGGAGAGGAATTGGGCTTTATCGGTTGCTTCCTGGTAGTGCTGCTGGAGGCCGCCATCATCATCCGCCTGCTCTATGTTGCCAAAAACGCGGTGGATCATATGGGATGCTTTATCTGCGTTGGCCTTGCCGCTATGCTCTTTGCCCAAGCGGCAGAAAACATCGGCATGTGCCTGGGGCTGCTGCCGGTCATCGGACTGACTCTCCCCTTCTTCAGCTACGGCGGCTCTTCGGTTTTGGCTTTATGTATGTCGATGGGACTTGCGATGTCTGTCAATGCTGACCGGATGAAGCACGGCTTCTTCAAAAAATAAGGGTGCTGAAAAAGGCGCAGAACGACAAAATAAAGAAAGACCTCCGATTTCGGAGGTCTTTTTTGATGTGTTTGCCGTTTTTTCACCACGCGGCGTATCGCATACGGCTTCGGGATGAAAGAAACGGAAATCTGCATCCTTTTTGAGCACCCTTCAAACTTTTTACTGTTGTTATGAGACCGCCCAAAATGAGGTTCGATTTCGTCAAAGCGACCCGACAGCGTATGCGATACGCCGAGCGGTCGGTTTGACGAAAAGCAATAAAAATGACCCCGAAAACAAATTGTTTTCGGGGTTTTCCTTATTCTTCTGCGGTCGAGCCCATTTTCGGCGGTCTTAACCCTTTGAGCATCTCATAAGTCTTCTCCGTAGGATAGGCCACAAAGCGATTAATGGGGGTTCCCATGGAGGAAAACCGCTCCTCATATTCGGTCATAATATTGGGGGTATCGGTGCTGTGAAGATCATAAGTCAGTTCCTCCAGGCGAAAGCCCAGCTCGGTAAACTCCTCCACCGAAAAATCGAAGAGGGGGCGGTTATCGGTCTTGAAGCAGATCTTGCCCTCCTTCTTCAGAAGGGGCAGATAGGCCGCCACCATCCGCCGATGGGTCAGGCGGCGCTTGGCATAGCGGGCCTTGGGCCAGGGATCGGAAAAGTTGAGATACAGGATATCAATACACTCCTTGGGAAAGCACTCGGTCAGCTCCGCTGCATCCAGGCAGAAAAAGCGGATATTATGCAGATCCTTATTCTTCGCTTTTTCCATAGCCATCACCAAGCAATCAATGACCCGCTCAATAGAGATATACTGCCGCTGCGGATTCTGCTCCGCCAAGGTCACAATGAACCGCCCCTTGCCGGAACCGATCTCCATATCCAGCGGTTTTTCGGCATCAAAATACTCCCAAAATTTTTCCAAAAGGCCTTCGGTTTCCAAGGTATAATCGGCACAACGGTCAAACCGCACACCGGCATTCTTCTTTTTTCTTAAACGCATGGTTTTTCCTCATTCAATGTTTTTCTTTATTTTAACGGTTTTTCTTTGGATTTGCAAGCATAGAATGAGGAAAAAGGAGGTTTTTTCATGGCTGATGTTTATTTATCCCCCTCGGTGCGGCATTTCAATCGGGGTTACGGCACCTACGGAACCGAGGAAGAGCGGATGAACTTGATCGCCGATATCATTGAGCTGACGCTGACTCGCAGCGGGCTTCTTACCGCTCGTAATAACCCGGAATACGACCTGACCGCGGTGGTGGCGGATGCCAATGCCAAGGGTGCAGACGTCTATGTGGCGCTACGCTCCATTCCTTGTGAATACGGCACCCGCGGCGCCCGCGTTTATTACTATCGGGAGGGCTCCAACGGTCAGCGGCTGGCGGAAGATATTTATAATGAACTCTCTGCTGTAACGCCGGTGGTGGATCGTGGCGTGGAAGACGGCAGCGGCGCATTCGGGGGCCTTGGCTATTATGAACTAAGGCGCACCCGCCCCCCTGCCGTTATTGTGGAGATCGGGTGCCATAGCGACCCCCAGGATGCCGACTTTATTATCACTCATACTTATGAGATCGGTGTTGCGATTGCAAAGGGGATCTTAAGCTACTTCGGCGTCCCTTATGAGGAGGCTTCCCCGGAAGAACAACAGCGTCTTCAAAATGAATATAATTCAATATATTTTGAATAATATTCATCATTCGTTTTGTCGGCACCTCTTGCATAAAACCGATGCATAAAAGAGTTTTATGCATTCTTTTCAACATTATTTTAAAG
>JAZNGR010000006.1:0-9877 GCA_045576575.1 Eubacteriales bacterium | reverse complement strand
GTTTTCTATTGGCGGAGATCCATTGGATCGAACTATTTTGCTTGCAAAATAGTTCGTTGAGAGCGTGTCACTGCCGCGAAAGGCAGTGAGAACGGTCGTGTCTCGAGCAGCGCCGTTTTTTCGTTTACCGCCCGGGGCGGTCAAAAAAACAAGAAGCGGAGAGTATCCCTCCCTTTGGTATTTTTTGATGCTAATTATTTCTTGACATCACCTTAAAAATCTTCTATAATATGGTTGTCTTGGGGGCGTAGCTCAGCTGGGAGAGCGTACGGTTCGCATCCGTAAGGTCGAGAGTTCGATCCTCTTCGTCTCCACCAATAACGGCAGATCCAATGTGGATCTGCCGTTTTATATTTAAAAAACAACGGGCAAGTTTTCTCTATTATGAAGTACCGTTCTTGATTTTATGAGTCGACGGGTTGATTCGCTCATTGCGGTCGATTCGATTTCGAATACTTTGCATCGTATTATCTAACCGTTCAATGACATCGGCACATGTTTTTAATTCTTCTGCAATTTCATTGGCATCGGGAAGGTTATGTTTATAGCGCATTTTATGTTCTAAGCTCGCCCAAAAATCCATGGCAATGGTTCGGAGCTGGATCTCAACATTGACATATCGCTTTTCGTTACAAAGAAAGATGGGAACCTGCACTAATAGATGAAGGCTTCGATAACCGGAGGCCTTCGGATTTTGAATATAGTCTTTCACTTGAATCAGTTTAATGTCATCCTGCTTTAATAGATACTCCGCCAAAAGATAAACATCCTCCGGAAATGCACATATGACACGCGCTCCTGCGATGTCTTTGATTTCCTTTTCAATGGTTTCTAAATCGATGTTTAAGTTCTTGCGCCATAGTTTTTCTATAATGCTTTTCGGACTCTTTAAACGGCATTTTATGGTTTCGATCGGATTGCGATCCTGGGAAACAGAAAGACTTTCATTTAGGACCTTGAATTTTGTTTCGATCTCCATTAAAGCACTGCGATAATATGTCATTAGTATGCGAAATTCATTTTCTTTAAGAAGGGACCTTATTAGTTGATCGGTCTGTTCTTTTGTGGATGGATTCATTTCATTCATTGCATTCACCGGTTAAGTTTTTTTGATTATTATATCGAATAACTGTTTTTAAACTATGAAAGATTTGTTAATGTTTGGAAAATATTGTCGAAAAGTCCGTGAGGTTGACCATTTTTTGCAGATTTTACGGTTTTTAACTCATTAAAAACAGAGAAAATGAATCTATTACTTGCGTTTTGAAATACTTTTCGTTATAATATCAATGGAAATTTAAGAAAGGAGAAGGACGATGAAAAAAACAATTTGCAAATATGAATACGATACAGAAACCTCTGTTATTGTTAAAAAGGTGGTTTCCGGCGCTTTCGGTGATGCTGCAGGCTATGAAGAAACTTTATATCAAACTGCAGATGGGAAGTATTTTATTTATGTCAATGGCGGTGCAGAATCCCCTTATACTAAAGAGGATATCAAGAGAATTGGTAAAGATAAGGCGGAATCTTGGATCGCTGAGCGTTCCTAAAATATTAAAAGAGACCCTGAACGATTGTTCAGGGTCTTTTTTATTTGATTTTTCTACATTCTAAGTAAAAGCGTTTATCATGCGCATGGCCCATGGAAAAGGTTTTGCGGGGTAGAGCACCGTCGATAATTACAGTTGGAAAGAGTTCGCTTTTCTTCATACCGGGGAGAATAAATCCAAGACTATCTTCCTTCATGGACAATTGCTCAACCACCTCGGAACCGTGGATATAATCAATACGTCCTTGATACTCTTTCAAATAGGCGTCTAATGCGTTTTGCAAGGTACCAACTGGTAAGGCAGCTGATTTCTTAGTAAAGGAGCAAATAGTATGTTTGCCTTTTTGCACCAACTCTATCGTTTGATCGCCCTCTTGCCCCATAACCATGCCACAATTCTCTAAATATGATATCAGTTTATTGGGATCTGCATCAAATACAACTCGATGGATTGGTTCAAATTCTAAAGCGGGGGAATGGATGTTAACCAATTCTACCAAGCAATAGCGAGCCGGATGGTCTAATGCATCTGCTCCTAATTGGAGCTTAATTTGCTCATAACAAGCTTTTGCGGTAGCAAGAGAGTGATTTCCGTCTCCGACTGCATAGAGCAGAGGAGAAGAGTCTGTTCCTTTTAAAGTTGAAAGTGCATTGCAAACAGAGTTTGCCTGATCTTCGGAAACGGAATAGCCGACAAGGTGTCCGCCATTCTTCATTAACGAAAAATCATAAATTAGATCCAATTCTCTTTCTTCAAGGGGTTCGATGACCGTATAATTGGGATCGTCGATCAAAATCATGATGTGCGGCATTTCCAATAGCGAGCCTTGCCGCACCCGAATACGGGGCGGCAGCCGTTCCTCTACCGTTCCTTCGGTGGCTCGGCATAAGGTCTTAGAACCCTTATGATAATCATAACACTCTAAGTCCAACGCACCCAAAAGTCCTTGACGGACCCTTCCGTCAGATTGGGTGCGCTTCAAATAAACGAAGGAGTTCTTCAAGGTTTTAAAGATGCCGCCATCAAGATATTCGTCCATGGTTTGGCGAACAATAAGGGGATCTGCCTGTTCCAATTCTGCTTCCGGGAGCATTAGATTTAATGTTGATGGTGCCCGACCGACCAGGCGACGAACTTCCGCCCAATATTCCGGCTGGCTGGTATATTGATCGCAAGCAACAACGCTCCATTTTTCCATGTCGGCGTTTTGGGGAATCAAAATATCAGCAGGATAAAAACAAATTTTATTCCAATCATTCATATAGATAATCCTCTCATTTCAAGAAAGCATGGAATGCTCGAATCGTTTCATAAATATCTGCTTTGGAAGCAATTTCAAAGGGGGCGTGCATGGAAAGCAGGCCGATGCCGATATCAACGGTATCGATATTGCGGTTGGCCATATACTTGGCAACGGTTCCGCCGCCCCCTGCATCAACTGCACCTAAAAGACCGGTTTGCCAACGGATATTATTTTCATCAAATAAACGAGTAAAATACCCCATGGTTTCTGCTGAAGCATCGGAGGTTCCGCTTTTTCCACGAGCGCCGGTATATTTGGTTATACAGGGACCATGGCTTAAGCGACAGGAGTTTTGGGATTCGGTGGGGGTGGGATAAAGGGGATCAATGGCTGCATTTACATCCGCAGAAAGACATTTGGAATGATAACAGATTTCTGGCAGACTTTCTCCCGGGGCAATACGTCCAAAAACCAATTCCATAAACTGGCTCTGCATTCCGCTGACACCATCGGAACCGATCTCTTCCTTATCCACCAAAGCGACCAAAGCGGTTTTTTCGGGAACTTCCACCTGCATCAGCGCTTCAAAAGCAGTATAGGCGCAGATCCGGTCATCATGGCCGTAAGCACCGATCAGGCTTTTGTCAAAGCCCAATTCGGCGGGATCATGTTTCGGAACTAAGGTTAACTCGGCAGAGATAAAGTCTTTCTCAGTCATGCCGTATTTCTCGTTGAGAATCTTTAAAACAGCAGATTTGACCTTATCTTTATCTGCAGTCATGTCGGGGATGGCGCCGGCGATTACGCGAAGGTTTTCACCTTCCACGACTTTAGATGCGCTTTTTTCCATCTGTTCGTGAGATAGGTGGATCAGCAGTTCTGAAATGGTGAAGGTATAATCGTTATCGGAAAGATCTACGGTTCTTCCGTCGGAAAGAACAACAACGCCTTCCAATGCCAAGGGAATGGCAGTCCATTGATATTTCTTGATTCCTCCGTAATAATGCGTTTTTAAAAGCGCCAATCCCTCGGACTCATAAAGTGGACAGGGCTTCAGGTCGATCCGCGGAGAATCAATATGGGCAGCAGCGATGTGCATTCCATCAGTAATGGGGCGAGTGCCTATGATACCGAGATAGATACTTCGGTTACGGTTGACCAAATAGAATTTATCCCCGGCTTTTAACTTGGCACCTTTTTCTAAAGGTATAAAACCGTTTTCTTGCGCTCTTTGACGGAAGTATTCTGTGCAGCTACGCTCGGTTTTGCAACGGGTCATAAACTCAAGATATCCCTTGGATGCTTCAAAAATTGCGGGGATCTCCTCGGTGTTTTCGTAAATGTTTTTGGATTCGTAGAATAAACTCATATGGTTTCTCCTGTTTTGCTGAAATATTTTTCCTGATATTTGATTACATTTTCCATATAATGGTTCGTTTCATCATAGGGAGTGGAATGAAGGGTAATGCCATCGAAACTGTAACGGCTGTCCTTCAACCATTTCAATACATTGCTTCGCCCGGCATTATATGCCGCTAAAGCGGTTTTTGTATCGTCAAATTCATCTAATAGTAGATGAAGGATATAGCAACCGTATTTGATGTTGATTTCTGGAATATATAAATCGTCAACAGTATGGGTGGCGTTTTTTCCTTCGCGAAAAATTGCCCAACGAAGGGTTTCTTCTGTTATCTGCATCAACCCGTATGCATCCCGCGGGGAGCGGGCTTCGGGATCAAAATTGCTCTCAACCCTGATCACAGCCATGACCAATGCAGGGGAGAGGTCATATTCTTCGGAATAGCGATAAACCAAGTCCATATATGGTTCATAGGCCGGTACTTTTCCGCGAACAAAAAAGCAGACCAGACCGATCAGAAGCAAGGCTCCGAAAGAGAGAAGAAAAGAACGGTAGTGCTTATTCATAAAGCTCCTTGATAAATTGCGCCACCTGCTGTTCCAAAGCCTTAAGGTTGCCGTTGTTCATGATCACAAAATCGCTTTTATCTATATAAAAAGCGGCGGGATGCTGATTGGAAAGCCGCTTTTTTGCCGCTTCTTCGTTGATTTGATCGCGCTGAATAATGCGATTGATAGCAATCTTCTCATCGGCTAAAACCGAAAGTGTACGGTCACATTTTTCTTCTAAATGGTATTCGAAAAGTAAGGGGGCATCTAATACAACATTCTTATCGGAATGGTTGTTAAGATGCTTCTCGATGGTGGAGAGAATATGGGGCATCACTACTTGGTTTAGGCAAGAAACCGCTGCGGGATTTCCAAAGGTGCGCTCCCGCAGGGCTTTGCGATCTAAAACTCCATCATGAATGACCGCGTCTCCAAATGCGGCTGCAAGGGCATCTAAGACGGTTTTGGAATGATAAACTTCTTCATGGACTAAACGGTCACAATCAATATGATGGAAGCCGTGCTCTTTTAAAAGCGAGGCGACTGTACTTTTTCCGGAACCGCTGAAACCGGTTAATCCGAGGATCATTTTGTTCACAACCTTTCGGCGGGGATGATTTGAAAAGAGGCGGCACGCAGCAGGCGGTTGCGTACGGCAAGCCCAACGCCCTCTTCGGGCGGATACATAGCATAGATCTGTTTGCAGGGTAGGATGTCAAAATGGCGAAGCGCCTCGAAAAGCGCCTGGGATTGAGTGATGGGATCTTTTTCCGATCCGAAGGACAGCGCTTGATCAAATCGCTCTAAGTATTCATCAAAAGCCAGCACCCAAACATGAGGGGCTTGCTTCTTTTGAATGGCCTTGCAGACCTCTTCGGGGTCCCCCGTAACGATCGTCATAGCTGCCTTGGGCGCATAATGACGATGAAGCATTCCGGGGGAGGAAACTTTTTGCCCCTCTTTGACCGGCGCTAAAATAGCGGGATCCAATTCCACCTGAAAGCCTGCTTCCTCCAGAAGTTCGGGGGTAATACCGCCGGGCCTCAGGATCTTTACTTTTTTATTGCCCAAGGGGAGTAATACGGTGCTTTCTACACCGATGTCGCAGTTTCCACCGTCAATGATGGCGGAGATTTTTTCGGCGAGATCTTCTTGGCAATGGGCCAGGCAAGTGGGGGAGGGGCGTCCTGACAAATTGGCGCTGGGAGCAACGATAGGCACTCCTGCCTCGCGGATCAGTTTTAATGCAATGGGATGGGCGGGGCAACGAACCGCCACCGTTTCCAGCCCTGCGGAAACGATGGAGGGAATGGTCTTTTGTTTGGGGAGGACTACTGTAAGAGGTCCCGGCCAGAATCGCTCGGTAAGCGCGAGGATTTCCTCGGGAACCTCCTTGACGATCTGCTCCAGCATAGAAGTGTCGCTGATATGAACGATCAGCGGATTATCCGCCGGTCGATTTTTGACCTTAAATATTTTGGCAACTGCGTTTTCATCTAAAGCATTGGCGCCGAGACCGTAAACGGTTTCGGTGGGAAAGCAGACCAATTCTCCCGCTCGAATCAGCTCGCCGCAAGCGGCGGGATCTTCGTTGGAAGAAAAAATCAATGTGTTCATGAATTGTTTTCGCCTTTCAGTTTTTCTGCTTGATCATTGGTGATCAAGGCGTCGATAATTTCATCCAGATCTCCGTTAAGGATCTGCTCTAACTTATAGAGGGTAAGCCCGATGCGGTGATCGGTAACGCGACCCTGGGGAAAATTATAAGTGCGGATTCGCTCGCTGCGATCTCCGGTACCCACTTGGCTTTTTCGCTCGCTTGCCAAGGCAGCTTCTTGCTTTTCGCGTTCAATATCCGCAAGGCGAGAACGTAAAATTTTTAGCGCTCGTTCACGGTTCTTGTGCTGGCTTCGCTCATCTTGACATTCAACCACCAATCCGGTGGGGAGATGAGTGATGCGGATGGCACTTTCGGTTTTATTTACGTGTTGACCGCCGGCACCGGAGGCGCGAAATGTGTCGATCTGCAGGTCTGTTGGGTTGATTTCAAAATCGCGCTCTTCCATTTCGGGGAGAACAGCAACTGTTGCAGTAGAGGTATGGATCCGCCCTCCGCTTTCGGTTTCGGGTACACGCTGTACTCGATGAACGCCGCTCTCGAATTTATAGCGAGAAAAGGCTCCTTCGCCACTGATGGAAAAAGCAATCTCTTTAATTCCGCCAAGTTCGGTATCGTTGAGATTGAGGATCTCATAGCGAAATCCTTTGCTTTCGGCGTGCATGGTATACATACGGAACAGGGCAGCCGCAAACAGCATGGCTTCTTCGCCTCCTGCGCCGCCACGGATCTCGATGATCACATTCTTGTCATCATTTTCGTCGCGGGGCAGCAGTAAAACCTTCAGCGCTTCTGCTGATTGCTCCATTGCTGCTTTATTCTCTTTATATTCCAATTCTGCCAATTCGTGCATTTCGGTATCGCCACCGTCTTTCAGCAGGCTCTCCGCTTCTTCATAATGGCTCTTAAAGGTGCAGTAGCGATTGAACTCTTCGATGATTGGTGTCAGATGCTTATATTCCTTCATCAGGCCGGTATAGCGCTCCTGATCACTGACGATTTCGGGGTCCATCAATTGCTGATTAATTTCGTTATAGCGTTCGTTGATTAGGGCTAATTTATTGATCATGTTCCTCTCGTTCGATCCTTTTGATGTTTTTTTCGATTTTCTGGCGCGGTGCCATGATTTCTCTGCCGCATTGGGTGCAACGAATCTTAAAATCCATTCCGATTCGCAGAACCGAAAAACGGTTACATCCGCAAGGATGAGGCTTCTTCATAATAAGAATATCCGAAACTAAGACATTCATGCGTATTTCCTCGTTTTCTTTTATTAATAATAGTATATCAAATATATAAAAGGTTTTCAATCGTATCTTTCATAAATTCAGTTATAGATTATTCGTTCTTTTCATATATATTTTACCAAGATCGACGGAAAGGAATGGAGTAAAATGAAAAGGGAAGAATACCGCCCGGAAGGTACATTGCGGGCGGAGGAAAGGAAGTATTTGGAAACGGAACAAGGATTACTGCGCGCTAAGGACGAGCGAGTGATATTGCAAGCGCGATGCAGTCTCTGCGATAGTGAACATAATTTATATGTGGATTTAGGCGGCGAATTCATTGGCTACATTCCTCGGGAGGAAACAGCTCTTGGGATTCGTGAAGGAACGGTAAAAGATGTAGCGATCATTACCCGTGTAAATAAAATGGTATCTTTTATTGTGACCGATATTTCAGAAATCAACGGGAAGAAAACGGCAATTCTTTCCCGAAGAGCGGCACAAGAAAGATGCGCAGAATACTTATACTCCACATTGAAACCCGGAATGATTGTTGAGGCAAGAGTAACTCATTTAGAGCAATTTGGCGCATTTGTTGATTTGGGATGTGGAGTCGTTTCGATGATTCCTATTGATCGAATCTCAGTGTCTCGTATTCGGCATCCGGATCATCGGTTTGTGTGTGGAATGAAGGTCTTTGCTGTCGTTTTGCAGGTGGATTCTAAGAACAAACGGATTTTGCTTTCTCACAAAGAGTTACTGGGCACATGGGCGGAAAATGTTTGTCAATTTGAAGTGGGGCAAACAGTTGGAGGAATTGTGAGAAGTATTGAGAGCTACGGCGTGTTTGTTGAATTGGCACCAAATCTTGCGGGACTTGCGGAACCAACGGAGTATGCGGAGGTGGATCGCTATGTTGGCGTGTATATTAAAAGCATCATACCTGAAAAAATGAAAGTAAAATTAGCAATTGTAGATATGGGCGATCCAATTATAAAACCGGCGCCCTTTACTTACTGTTTTCATGAAAACTATATGCGACAATGGATATATTCTCCGCCGGAAAGTGCGCGACGAATTGAAGAGATCTTTGAATAAAAAACAGAGCACACCGATTTGGTGTGCTCTATTTTTGTACAATTAAACTTATTCAGCTTCCTTTTTCTTAGCGAAGCAATCGCTGCAGTATACAGGGCGATCTTCAGTGGGCTTGAAGGGAACCTTGCATTCAGCACCGCACTCAGCGCAAACAGCGTCATAGAAAGTCTTGGCGCCTCTGGCAGCAGTCTTGCGGGCATCGCGGCAGGGTTTGCATCTCTGGGGCTCATTCTGGAAGCCCTTTTCTGCATAGAATTCCTGCTCACCGGCGGTGAACACAAATTCATTGCCGCAATCTTTACAGATCAGTTTCTTGTCCTCGTACATTGTTTTTTCCTCTTTCGTGGTTTTGTTTATTTCACCCTAAACGGAATCGAACCGCTCTCCCGCGCAAACGGTGCTTCGCCACAAAGCTTTCAGGGCATTCAACTATGATAATTTACTGCGGATCCTACATAAGGCGTTGGAGACCGATTTTTCACTAATCTGCAAGCCTTCTGCAATTTTTTTATAAGAATTCCCATCCAAATACAAAAAAAGAACCTGCTTTTCCATTTTGGATAGTTTGTCGTGAACCACAGTAAGAATGGATTCTAATGTTTCTCGATGGATTACGAGTTCCATGGGGCTATCATAGCTGAACAAGGGAGCGGTCTCTAAATCAACGGATTTATTAAGCGCTTCATGTTTTTGGGCCTGAGCTTCTTTAATAACAGATATGATATGATTATGGACACATAATTTTGCGTATGTAAGAAAATCGCTGTTACGCTCTGGATCGTAATTCTGAATTGCGCGGTGCAACCCGATTCGGGTCTCCTGCATTAAGTCGTCGGTATCTCCGCCAATAATAAAATATCGAGAAGATATTCGCTGCAGCAGGGGATCCAACATTAAAATGATTTGATTTTGAGAAGCAGGATCGCCGTTTTTTGCAGCAAGTAAAAGCGCTTTAGACGGGGAAACGCTTGCACACATACCAAAGTCTCCTAACATTCCAATTGGTTAAATTATACTTTAGAACAAAGTTTATGTCAAGATATAAATAAAAAATAACAGAATTTTTTTAAACACTCCTGCTGTTTTTTGTGTATTTTTTGTAAAAATTGGAAAAATTATGTCGACGTTGTATTCTTTTTTAAAAAAATACTTGATTTTAGAAAGAAAGGGTGGTAGAATATTTAAGCAATTTAAAAATGTGAGACAAGGAGGTGTATCCCATGCCCAATATCAA
>JAZNGR010000005.1:0-1579 GCA_045576575.1 Eubacteriales bacterium | reverse complement strand
GCCTTAATATCGGGATTTTCCTTGGCCAATCCCCGAAGCAGCACCTTCACCTCTTCCCGTGTGGTGAAATGGTCGGCGGGACAGCCCGAGGGGCAAACGGGCATGGGATTCTTGTTGGCAAAATACACCAGCTCCTTCTCCTCGGCATAGAGGAAGGGGCGAATCACCGTGACCCCTGTTTTATCCAGATCCGTAACGGGAAGAAAGGTGTCGATCCTTCCCGCATAAAACAGATTCATTAAGAAGGTATCGATCAGATCATCCCGATGATGGGCAAGAGCAAGCTTTGTCGAGCCCATATCCTTCACCGCATCACACAGAATGCCACGCTTCATTTTGGCACAAAGGGAGCAGGGGTTCTTTTCCTTTCGCACATCAAACACGATCTTTCCGATCTCGGTCTTGACCACCCGATACTCCACACCAAGCTTCTCCAGATAGCGGGCAATGGGGGTAAAAGCGGCCCCATCGAATCCCAGATCCACCGTCACCGCTTTTACGGTAAAATGCTTGGGGTGATAGCGGGAAAGGTGGGCAAGAGAGGTAACCAGTGCAAGGGAATCCTTGCCGCCGGAAACTCCCACCACAATACTTTCCCCCTCCTCCAGCATTTGAAAATCGTCAAGAGCCTTGCGGGTGATGCTCATCAATTTCTGTACGGTCACAGGGCCCTCCTTCATTCTCGTCGCAAATATTGGAAACGCTATCTTCCTGTTCTTGCTCTATTTCGGGCTCGACTGCGGGAAGAGGCTTATCCCGAAACAGACGAAAGCCCTTTTTCTCCCCATACCAAAGGCCGATCCACAAAAGAAGGGAAACAAGGGAGATCACAAGCCCCTTGTCATACCCCAAGGGGGAGTAGGAAAAGTCGATACGGTGCTCTCCCTCGGGAACCAAAAGTCCCACGAAGGAGCCTGCAAAGGGATAGGTCTCAACCACTTCGCCGTCCACCTGAACGGTCCAGCTTTCCTTCATTTCCCAAGGAATGGAAGTGTAAAGAAAGCCATCCTTTTTGGCGGTCACAAAGCCCTCTAAATAGGTATCCTCAAACTTGGTCAGGCGAAGGGTCTCATCCTGAATGAGGGCAAGGCCTTCCTTCCAAAGAGCCTCGTTGAGCACCACCACGTCAAAGGAGCACTCAGAAGAATATTCATCACTGCTCTCCTCCTGAAGCACCACCCGAAGATTGAATTTCTCCCCTTCTCCGAAAAGCCCTGCGGAAAAGAGATTGGGATAATCCTCAATGCAGTGCCAGGCATTGTTCACCTGCACATAGTTTTCCCCGGGGACATTGGCGTAGATATACACCATGGAGCGGGTGGGTGTCTGATATGTGAAGCGGAGAACGGGACTTTCCGCCTCTTCTCCTTCCACGGGAGCGGGGACGGTATATTCATACCGATCCTCCCCCAGCTCGGTCACCCGGGCTCCCTTGTATTCTCCTTCCAGAGCGTAAAGAGGAGTAAACAGCTCACCCTCAAGCCCCGTTATGGCACAAAACAGCTGATTTTGTCGCTCATAGGGCTTTTGAGACAGATCAAACTGAAATCCTGCGCCCTCGGCATCGATCATAAAGCCG
>JAZNGR010000004.1:0-2097 GCA_045576575.1 Eubacteriales bacterium | reverse complement strand
GACCGCTTGGCCTCCGACTTAGAGCGGTCTGCCCCATATCAAACAGGATCCTCTCCTTGCCTGTTTTTATCCAAAGGCTCAGCCCGTGCTCCGAGGCGAATCGAGGCTCTGCCGAGTTGTTTTCCACCAATGCCGTAATCTTCATACCCTACCCCTTTTCTTTTTTCCATTATACCCCAAAGGAGAAAAAAAGCAACGGGAATTTTCCGAGGACTCTTGTGTTTTCCCATGGGAGTCGCTATAATAGCCTTGTTAAAAATCCATCTCTTTGAGGCACATATGAAGCATATCAAACGACTGAAGTTGGCCTTGGGAAGCTGCAACTTGACCATGTCTGTGGTGGGGAACCTGTCTCCCGTTCTGTTTCTGACCTTTCGGGAGCTTTACGGGCTTTCCTTTTCCATGATGGGACTTTTGGTGGCCGTGAATTTTACCACCCAGCTTATCATTGACCTGATCTTCTCCTTTTTCTCCCACCGTCTGCCCATGGAAAAGGCGGTGAAGAGCATTCCCCTCATGGCCTGTGCGGGCTTTCTCGTGTACGGGCTCCTGCCCCCTCTTATTCCCGAGAGCGGGGTGTGGTTCCTTCTTTTGGGCACCGTCATTTTTTCTGCCGCATCGGGCTTTGCGGAGGTGCCCATCAGCCCCGTGATCGCCACTCTGCCGTCGGACAATCCCGATCGTGAGCTGTCGGCCATTCACTCCGTTTACGCCTGGGGCGTGGTGGGCGTGGTGCTCCTTTCTTCCCTGTTTCTGTTCCTGTTCGGAGGGGAGATGTGGTTTTTCCTTCCTCTTCTCTTTCTTCTCATTCCCCTGACGGGCTTTTTCCTGTTTTGGGGCATTCCCATTCCCGAAATCAAAACCCCAAAAAAGGCCTCGGGAGCCCTTCACTTACTGAAGCGCCCGACGGTGCTCTTGAGCGTGGCAGTCATTTTTCTCGGCGGTGCGGCCGAGTGCAATATGGGTCAGTGGTGCTCGGGGTATCTGGAAGGAGCGCTGGGCATTCCCAAAATTCTTGGAGATGTGTTCGGCACGGCTCTCTTCTCCCTCTTTTTGGGCCTTGGCAGAAGCCTGTATGCAAAAAAAGGCAAGAACATTCGCAAAATCCTTCTTTGGGGAAGCTTAGGCTGCGTTCTTTGCTACCTTTTGGCCGCCCTTTCCCCCTTCCCTCTCATCGGCCTTTTGGCCTCGGCCCTGACGGGACTTTGTGCCTCCATGCTGTGGCCGGGAAACCTGACCGAAGGCTCCTCTCACTGTCCCGAAGGCGGGGTGTTCATTTTCGCCATTTTGGCCGCAGGCGGGGATCTGGGCGCAAGTCTCGGCCCTCAGCTCACGGGATTTTTGGCTGATCTTACGGCAAATTCGGCTCTTGTTCAAAGGGCCTTGCCCTCTCTTTCCCCCGAGGAGGCGGGGCTTCGTCTTGGCATTTTGGCAGGGGCGCTGTTTCCCTTGACGGCGTTATTCCTATATCGTATTCTATTTTCCATAGGCAAAAAGGAGGAAATAAAATGGACTTGGAACAAATGAACCATTCCCTTGCCCCCACGGGGGACAAACAGGATCGCAGTGCCGAGATCGAGGCCTGTCTTTCGGAGCACGGGGTCTGCCTTTTGGGCTCGGGCACCTATTATGTGACGGGAGTCACCATGCCCGATCATTCTGCCCTCATGGGGCTTGGAGAGGCCACGGTGGTGATTCTGGACCCCGCCGTGGAACAGGGAGCGGCAGTGCGCCTCGGCTCCTATTGCAGTGTGAAGAATTTAAGCCTTCAGGGCAGTGAAACGGTACTGCCCCGCCCCACCGAGGTGGGCGAGCGCCACGGCATTTTGTACCGGAGCAATGTCACCCCCAAGGAATCGGGCAATCCGCCCCGAAAGGAGATCTTGGAGAACCTTCGGATTCACTCCTTCTCCGGCGGCGGCATTACGGGGCACGATACGGGCTACGGCATTGATTCCTCCATCTGCGCCGCAAACATTCGCATCTCCTCCTGCGGTGCGGGCATCAATCTGTCCCATTTCAGCGAGTTTCACAAGTTTACCAACGTCACCTGCACCCGCAATCTTTACGGCTGCATCAACAACGGCGGCAACAATG
>JAZNGR010000003.1:0-9478 GCA_045576575.1 Eubacteriales bacterium | reverse complement strand
CCCCTTTTCCGCTTTTTGAGGAAATGCACCCCCAAGAATATTTTTGAGACCGTCTGCGCCGTGGGCGAGCGGGTGATGGCGGTCTCCGTAAAGCTCTATCAGATCACTCTGCGGATCCTGGTCTGGGCGGCCCACAGTATTGTATCGGACTTTGCCTATTGGGCGCCGGTGATCAGCCTGGCGGCAGTGATCTCCATTGTGATCTTTTTGCAGAGCCACACGGTCGCTCTGGAGGTAACGGTAGACGGAGATGTGGTCTCCTATGTAAATAATGAAACAGAGTTTGCCAACGCGGTTACGGCGGTGGAAAAAAACCTGGCCAATACCCTGGGGGAAAACTATTGTATGTATACCGCCCCCGAATACCGCTTTGTTTTTATTAAAAAGAACAAAATGGCCGATGAGGAAAACCTCTATGCCCAGGCCTATCGGGCGGTGACCGAGGAGATCGGTCATCACTACGGGCTGTATGTAGACGGTGAATTGGTGGCTGCCGCCGAAAACAAAAACACCATCGAAACAGTGCTCAACGAACTCAAAGCACCCTTTGAAACCGGCGTGGAAAACGAGCGGGTAGAGTTTGTGAGCAATGTGGAAGTCCGCACCGGGCTGTTCTCGCCTGATACTATGGTCAGCATCCCCGAATTGCGTGCCATGTTTGAGGGCTCCACCGATCCCCAATACTATACCATCCAAGAAGATGATTATTTAAAAGATATTATCAAAAAGACCGGCGTTTCCAAGCAAATGATCTATTATCTCAATCCCGAATTGGATGAACGTCGGCTGATCCCCGGAAAAAAACTGTTGATCTCAGAACCCGATATTTATTTGGGCGTGAAAGTGGTGCGCACCTCGATCTACGAAGAGGATATTGACTATTCCACCGTTCGTATTGAGGATAGTTCCCTCTATGTGAACCAGACCAAGGTCAAAACCGCCGGTAAGAAGGGCAGTAAGACCATTACCGCCGAGATCACTTATATTGACGGTGTCAAGACCGAGACCCGCATCATCTCCTCGGTGGTGACCCGCGAGCCGGTGACCCGCGAGCTTTATGTGGGCACCAAGGCCTATCCCACCAGCTACTCCTCGCTGGCAGGCTCCGGCGCCTTTATCCGCCCCATCAACGGCGGCTATACCTCCTGCGCCTACGGCGGATACCGCGGCCATGTGGGGGTAGATCTCACCATGAGCGGCGCCCGCGGCAAGCCCATCTATGCCACCGCAGGCGGCACGGTGATCAGCGCAGGCTGGTCGGGCGGCTACGGCAAGATGGTCAAGATTCAGCACAGCGGCGGTTGGGTATCCTATTACGCTCATATGAATTCCTTCAATGTTTCGGTAGGTGATACCGTCAACCAAGGGCAGCAGATCGGCACCATCGGCTCCACCGGCAACAGTACCGGTCCCCATCTGCATTTTGAGTTGAGAATCAACGGAAGTCCCGTAAACCCCATGAAATATATCTAAAAAAGGAAAAGCCAACCCACAGGCTTTTCCTTTTTTTAATTGCAAATTTATAAATAATATGATACACTAATGATGTATGTAATCTTATTAGAAAGGGGTGTGCGGATGAACGATCTTTTAAACGGCAGTTTGTTTTTGGAATTTTGCAAAAAAATTTATACCAAGATCCGAAAAACAGCCGAAAAAAGTCTTCTTTTCGGCAAACGTGAAAAGAAGATCAAAAGCAGCGGTTCCGCTGCCATCGGTTGGCTGAATCGCCTTCATCCGGCTTTGGCGCTGGAAGGCGCCATGGCAAAAAGCCGCATCTTCGGTTGGCTCTATCATTATTGGGGCGATCTCGCGGCATGCCCGCTCTATTATCTGCTTTTTCTCGCCGCGCCCTTTACCCTCGGGATGTTTACCGTTATGGCGCTTGCCGGCCGGTGGACTGTTGCGGGAGGACTCCTTTGCCTTTTAGGGCTTTGCGTGATCCTTTTAACCGGCAAGGGCAGTATTCAGGAATTTTTAAGCGGTTCCCTTCTGACCGGGCGGGCGAAATTCCCCCAAGGAACTCCCCGCCGCTCCATCGGGATCTATCTTGCCCTTTGCGGCGCTTTAGGCGCGGTGATCGGCTGGAAGATGGGGTTGATCCTGGGCGCTGCCGCGGCAGTGGCTCTGGCGGCTCTGCCCGTTTACTTCGCAGTCCCGCCCATGGGCATCTTCTGCCTGCTGATGGCAGTTCTGCCCCTTTTGGGAACCACCGCCTGCTGGGCTCTGAGCGCCGCCCTTGCGGTCAGCTACCTCTTCGCCCGCGCCTTTGGCAAGGAACAGGGGAAACCGTTGGACAAGGTGGACCTGCTGTTGATGATCTTTCCTTTGTTCTGCCTGATCTCCACCGCCTTTTCTTTCGATCGGATGGATTCGGCGAAGGTCACGGTGATGTGGCTGGGGCTGTTCCTTTGCGTTTTCTTTATTCGGCGGATCGTCACCACCCGCGCCCGCCTGCTCTCGGCGCTTCTGGCGCTGACGTTGGGCGGTGCCGTCAGCGGTGTTTACGGACTGTATCAGTATCTTTCCGGCTCAGTCAACACCACCTGGACCGATACCGCCCTCTTTGAAGACCTGCAACTGCGGGTATACAGCACCTTTGCCAACCCGAATGTGTTTGGCGAGTTTTTACTGTTGTTGATCCCGCTGGTAACAGCGCTGGCGCTGTATGTTGCCGATAAACGGCTGCGGCTGTTGCTGATCGGCACCGATCTTTTGCTGTTGGTCAATCTGGCACTGACCTATTCCCGCGGATGCTATGTGGGGATTGCGGTGACCGCTGTCTTTTTCCTTTGGCATTTCAGCAAAAAATGGATGGTCGCCATTCTGGCGCTGGGAATCCCGCTGGGGATCTTGGTCATGCCCCAAAGTATTGTGGACCGCTTGCTCTCCATCGGAAATATGAGCGACAGTTCCACTTCCTTCCGCATGATGATCTATATCGGCACCCTTTTGATGCTGGTGGATTATTGGGCCGGCGGTGTGGGCATCGGCGAGGGCGCTTATAACGCGCTTTATCCCCTTTACGCCATTCCCGATGTTCCGGCACCCCATTCCCACAGTTTGTTTTTCCAATCGGTGGTGTCCTTTGGGATTGCAGGGCTTGCCTACTTGGCAGGGCTCTTCGGCTTCTATCAAAAGACCACCGGTGCCGCCCGCAAAGCGGCGGTTGGGCGAGACCGCATCTTAATGGTCGCCTTCAACACCGTATTCTGGGGCTTTATGGTGCAAAGTATATTCGACTATACCTGGTATAATTATCGGGTGTTCCAACTCTTCTGGATCATCTTTGTGTTGGGGCTTTCCGCCGCCGACATACTCAAAAAGGAGGAAACCCATGGCTAAACGACATTTTACCTGGCTGGATGGAGTCTGCATCGCGCTGGTGCTGATTCTGGCAGTGGGCGCCCTTTGGTTCTTTACCAAAGACTCCGCCGCTCCTTCCGCCAAACAGCAATATGAGATCACCTTGCGGTTTAAGCAAGCCACCAATGATCCTTATGATTACTATCAGGTGGGTGATTTGATGTATTTCTATACCCGCTCTCAGGAACTGGGCACCATCACCGCCCTTTCCTCCCGCGATCTCATCACCGAAGAATATGATGCAGTCAATGGGTGCTATGTGGCACTGACGGATCCCCAATGGAAAGAGATCGAAATGAAAGTCTTGGCAGAAGGGATCATGAGCAATGGTGAACTTACCATCAATGGGGAGCCTATCACCATCGGCCTGCAGTTCTACCCCCAAAGCAATACTACCCGTTCGGTAGCAACCATCTGGGACATTGAGGAGGTGAGCGCATGAAATTGATGGATCAAAAAGGACGTCTTTTCGGCAAGATCCATTTATTGGATCTGCTGATCGCGCTCCTGCTGATTGCAGGAATCATTGGTATGGGAATGCGGTTCGCTGTTTCCGACGATGCTGTGATCCACCCCAAGAGCGCCACTTATACCATCGAGTTTACCGAAAAAGAAGGCTGGATCCAAGATGCCTATAAAGTCGGCGACACTCTATGGGAAAAAGGTGAAAACATGGGCACGGTTACCAAAGTAGAAGTTTTCCCCCACCAAAGTCTGGAGGTTCTGCCCAACGGTTCGGCAGAAATGGTAGAGCATGCCATCACCTATGATGTAATCTTAACCGTAGAGACCGATAACATCAGAGAACACGACGGCACCTTCATCGGCTCCCAAGAGTTCCTCAGTGGCACCGGTCACACCCTGTCCAACGGGTTTATTTCCTGCGGCGGTAAAGTTCGCAGTATTGATATTAAGGAGTAAGACTATGATTAAAGTAATGAGTATTTTCGGCACCCGTCCCGAAGCCATCAAAATGGCGCCCCTGGTGAAAGAACTGGAAAAGCGTCCCGAAATTCAAAGCATCGTCTGCGTAACCGCTCAGCATCGGGAGATGCTGGATCAGGTATTGGAGACCTTCGAGATTACCCCCGATTATGACCTGAATATTATGAAACAGGGTCAAACCCTCTCCGACATCACTACCCGCGCCCTCTTGGGCATCGGTGAAGTCATTGAAGAGGCCAAGCCCGATATCGTGCTGGTCCATGGTGATACCACCACCACCTTTGCCGGCGGTCTCGCCGCTTTCTATCATCAGGTTGCCATCGGGCACGTGGAGGCAGGATTGCGTACTTATAATAAGTATTCTCCCTACCCCGAAGAGATGAACCGCCAGATGGTAGACTGCATGACCGATATGTATTTCGCACCCACCGACCTCAGCAAAGAAAACCTGCTGAAGGAAGGGGTGGATCCTGCGAAGATCTATGTGACCGGCAATACCGCCATCGACGCCATGAGCACCACGGTGGACACCGATTATCACCATGAAGAACTGGATTGGGTCGGCGAGGATAAAATGATCCTCCTGACCGCCCATCGCCGCGAAAACCTCGGCGAGCCCATGCGGAATATCTTCCGCGGCATCCGTAAGGTGCTGGATGAGGTGCCGGGTCTGAAGGTGGTTTATCCCATCCATAAGAACCCCTTGGTGCGCGCTGCCGCCGACGAGATCTTCCACGATTGCGATCGCGTGAAACTCATCGAGCCCTTGGAGGTCTTTGATTTCCATAATTTCCAGAATATGTCCCATCTGATCCTCACCGATAGCGGCGGCATTCAGGAAGAGGCCCCCTCTTTGGGTAAGCCTGTTCTGGTGCTCCGCGATACCACCGAACGCCCCGAAGGGATCGCCGCAGGCACCCTCAAGCTGGTGGGCACCGATGCCGAGGTGATCTATCGGGAAACCAACCGCCTCTTGACCGATCAAGCCGAGTATGAGCGAATGAGCAAAGCCTCCAACCCCTATGGCGACGGTCATGCCAGCGAACGCATTGTGGATGCGATTATCGAAAAATTCAGTAAATAAAATAAGGGGGCTGTTAAAATAGTCCGAACCGCAAAGGGCTAAAAAACGACGGTCTTATCACCAAGTTTCTGTTGTAAAACCATAAAATTAGGAAGGGAAATATCGAGTTTTCGATATTTCCCTTTTTATATTTATGCCCTTTGCTACCTCCAAACCGAGCCACTCGGCGTGCGGAACAAAAAATGAAAACCGCTCCGTTTCTAAAGTATTAGAAACCTCCGCTTATATCATTTTTTGTTCCTTTTCCCCAACAAAACGATGTTTTGTCGGGGGCCCCATTCACGCCTTCGGGTAACCCGCAGCCGATGGCTGCGGCTCGCTTTGAAGGTTTCAAACAATTTTTCCAAGCCCCAAAAAGGCTGTAAAAATCAATTGATTTTTTACAGCCCCTATTTAGTCTTCCATTTGCTTGCCCAAAAACATTGCCCCCGCCTGCAAAAGCTTTTCCTCCGTTTCTCCGATCTTTTTGCCGTCCTCAATCAGACCGAGAACCCCCACCAGATCGCCGCCCGCCAGAATGGGGCAAGAGGCCGCAATACGAATGCGATCCTGATCCCGCAATAAAGGATAGGCCCCTTGAACGCTGTCGGCAATAAAGGTCTTGCGCTGAGCCGCCACCTCTTCGCACCGCCCGCTGATGGGCTTGTCCAAGGCCTCCCGCCGCCCGCTGCCCGCGAAAGCGATAACATTGTCGCGGTCGGTGACCGCGCAGGAGAACCCGCTCACCGCCTGCACCGACGCCGCCAACTCCGCCGCAAAGGCCGAAAGCTCATTGATGGGGGAATATTTCTTGAAAATAACCTCCCCATCCTTGCCGGTATAGATCTCCAGCGGATCTCCCTCACGAATCCGCATCGTGCGGCGGATTTCTTTGGGAATAACCACCCTCCCCAAATCATCTATTCTTCTCACAATCCCTGTTGCTTTCATATATAAAAACTCCTTTGTTGATTTGATAACACTGTTATTATCTGTCAACAAAGGAGTTTTATACTTTTATTTCAAAGAATCAACATATACACTTAATAATTTTAATGCTGTTTCTTTTTCATTGTTAGAGCAATCTTTAATTGTTTCGGCAATATCTTGCTCTGTTATTTCAATATCGTTATTTGTGACTAAAATATCATTTGGCGTGATGTTTAATACCTTACATATTTTGAGTAATGTTTCAATTCTCATATTCGTGCAACCGCGTTCAATATCAGCATATGTGCGGTCAGAAAAATCTGCTTTTTCTGCAACTTCAGCTTGTGTAAGTCCTTTAGATTTCCTAATTTTATATAAATTATTGCCAATGTCGGTCAAATTTAAAACAAGCACTTTTCTTCCTCCTATTTATCTATATATAAGAATTATACTTCCCATTTTCATTGACAAATAAGCGGCTATAGTGTATATTTATAAGAAGAATAGTTCCTGAGAATGTTGGAAAGTGACTATTCCACTTTCGTCCGTTCAAAGGGACTGTAAAAAAGGAGGTGAAATGAATGAAAAAGCTCAACACTATGGAAATGCGCAGCGTTGACGGTGGTGCGAGATATGCCACTTGTGCTAGATGCGGTCGTCGCAAAAAACTCAATTGGATGTGGACGTGGTTATTCACTTCTAAGCGTGTAACGGAAATCCAAGAGAGCGCAAAAATGACACGCGTATGCCGTGGCTATTGGTCTCACTAAAAACATAAAATTAGTTAGTAGGAATAGTCTACTAACTAATTGTTCCGAAAAGAGTAATGTATATGAACAAGTTTAAACAACACGATGAACGAGATTGCGGCGCGGCTTGTCTTTCAATGATAGCATCGCATTACGGTTTAAAATATCCAATTTCTAAATACAGAGAACTTACAAAAACAGACCAAAACGGTGCAAATCTTTATGGTCTTTGCGATGCTGCGCAAAAAATCGGTTTTCACGCAGAAGCCCTTTCGGGAAATATGGACGAGTTGCTTGATGGTGTAAAAAAAGGTGAAATAAAATTTCCATTTATTGCTCATATTATCAACGAAGATTATATGCAACATTTTGTGGTTGTATTAAATATAAAAAATAATAAATTTATCATAGCCGACCCCGCAAAAGGCAAGGTTAAATACACGATAGAACAATTTGCAGAGCTTTGGAACAGCTATATCGTTACTTTTGAAAAAACAGATAATTTTCAAAAAGGGAATTATACAAAGGGGAGTTTCAAAAAATTCTTTTCTCTTCTTAAGGGACAATATACGAAGCTCTCATCAGTCATTATTTTGTCTTTGATAATATCTTTTATCGGTATTATAGGATCTTTTGTTTTTGAAATTATTATTGATGATTTTTATACGGTCAATGAAACCATAATCTGCGAGGAAGACTGCACCGATGAGCATGAGCATATTACAGAAGAAACGGTATCGGAAAACGAAAATCTTTTTGATAGAATTGTTGGCTTTTTAACTAACAATGCTTCAAATTTCAATCTCTTTTTCGTTTGCTTGATTGGACTTTATATTTTGCAAGCACTAATACAGTTTTTGCGAGGCTATTTAATATCGCATGTATCAAAAAGAATTGATATGCGGCTTATGATTCCGTACTATGACCACATAATAGATTTACCTATATCAGCTGTAAGCACTCGTAAAACAGGCGAATATTTATCTCGTTTTTCCGATGCTGACGCGGTAAGAGAAGCGGTGTCTGGTGCAACACTCACTCTAATATTAGACTCTTTTATGGTAATTGCTTGTGGCATCATCTTGTTTTTAGAAAACGCTATATTATTTTACATATCTTTGGTAGTGATTTTTTTGTATGCGGTTATTATTTTCTGTTATAAAAAGCCACTCGAAAATATCAACCGAGATGTTATGGAAAATAATGCGCGAGTGCAGTCGTATTTAAAAGAATCAATAGACGGTATTGAAACCATAAAGGCAAATCACACAGAAAACATCACAAAAGCAAAAAACAACTCTAAGTTTAATCGACTTATCAATGCCGTATTTAAAAACAACATTATTTCTATTTCTCAGGATAGTATTTGTGATTTGATAGAATTAGTAGGAACCATCATTATCTTATGGGTTGGTTTTGGCATGGTTCTTGCAAATAAAGTAACTATTGGTTCATTAATTACTTTCTATGCATTACTTGCGTATTTTACCGAGCCAATTAAAAATTTAATCGGCTTGCAACCTATGATGCAAACTGCCGTAATTGCCGCTGAAAGATTAAATGATATATTGGATATTCCAACAGAAGAAAAAGAAACAAAACAAAACAAGGATATAGCATTCGATAATATCACATTTTCAAACATTGATTTTCGCTATGGTAACCACGAATTGGTTTTAAGGAACATTTCTTTTGAAATTAACAAAGGTGAGAAGGTGGCTATTGTTGGTGAAAGCGGTTGTGGAAAAACAACCCTTGCAAAACTTCTTTTGAAATTTTATCAAGCAGAAAAAGGTGAAATTTTAGTAGATGGCAAGAAATTATCTCTGGTTTCAACAAATGAGATACGTGATAAAATTTCATATATCGACCAAAACACGTTTTTATTTTCTGACACAGTAAAAAACAATTTGACCTTTGGCGACCAGGAATTAACCGATGAGCATATTAAAGATGCTTGTAATGCCGCAAAAGCCGATGAATTTATACAAGAACTACCCTTTGGCTATGATACTTTTCTTGATGAAAACGGAAAAAACCTTTCCGGTGGTCAACGCCAGCGTTTAGCAATTGCAAGAGCCTTATTGAGAAAACCTAAATTGATCATCTTTGATGAAGCGACAAGCAATCTTGATACTATCACCGAAAGTGCAATTAAAGACACTATTTTTGATTTAAACAAAGAATTGACCTGTATTATTATTGCACACCGATTAAGCACAATTAAAAATTGCGACAAAATTATCGTAATGGATAAAGGCTGCGTTGTTGAAATTGGAACGCACGAACAATTGTTGCATCAACACGGAAAATATTTTGAATTATATAATCGACAATAACTAGAAAAGCGAGGGGAATTTCACCTCGCTTTTGTTATGTATTTTATTGGTGTTTTAATAACACGAGCCTCTATTCTTCTCACAAT
>JAZNGR010000002.1:0-1590 GCA_045576575.1 Eubacteriales bacterium | reverse complement strand
TGAGCGTTCGAATTCATACGCAAAACTGCCGTAAATATCTTTTTTGTAGCCATAGACAACAAGAAACCTCTTTTGTCCGCCGGCAAAAGAGGTTTCTTTGCAATAATATCCGTTCCTTCCCGGAACAGGGTGATCTGTCTTCGGTATATGAGGGAACGGAAAAGTAAACATTCAAAAAAGCACTACTCCGCGTCTCGGAGTAGTGCTTTCTTTTTATCAAACACGGTGGCCGTCCATGGCATTTTCCCTTGTCCCGGCCTTTACGGGGCACAAAGCCGCCTCATGCTCATTTTTTATTCGGGATTTTATCCTCGCAGGGGATGCCAACCATGCACTTTGCGCAGTTGCCCTTCTTAAACTCCTGCATCAGCTCCCTGGTGTGGTCGTTGCACTTTTTCAGGTTGCGCTTGTGCTCCAGCGTAATGGCCTCCATGGGGCACCGGCCGGTGCAGGCGCCGCACTGGGTGCAATACTCATAAGGATCTGTATATGTTCTCTTGGTCGGCTCCATCTCGCAATCCAGCAGCAAGGTAACCATGGCGCCGCAGCAGCCCTTCTCCGTGATGATATGGCGATGGACGCCGAAGGTGCCCAGACCGGCGGCGTAAGCCACGTGTCTGGTCGACCATGCCACGGACCAGTGCAGATCTTCTTCGCCGTTTTCCACCGGGATCGTCGCGCCGGGGTGGTCCATATTCCAGGTGGGATTGAACACCTTGATGCCTTCCTTTTCCAGCACAGCAATCATTTCGCGTGCAAAAGGCACCACGACTTTCGCGTGATCCCCATAACCGCAGGTCCACGCCTCGCTCATGAGCGCCGTGGAAGCGCGGTGTCTTTTTCTGACTTCCTCTGAGAAGGAAAAATAAAACACTACGACGGTTTTCGCCTCAGGCATCCAATCTTTGGGGCACATGAAGTGTTCACCGATCACTTCAGGATCCCGGAAAGTCTCGAAGATCGGATCGTCCGCAGCCGCGAATCCGTAGATGGGCGCATCCAGAATCGGCAAGGTCACATTTTCCTCAGGGAGATGGGTCTGGTTTTCCAAACCGTCAAAAACCTCTCTAACAATGTCCGCAAATCTTTGATTGTCCATGATTTCCTCTCTTTCCCACACACCGGGCATCGGGCGTCCGGTCAGGTGTGTTAATCTTTCCGGATATTAAGTCCATACAACTTATTTTTATTATATCAGCAATATTATCAAATTTCTATATCAAAATAAAATAATCATCCACTTCGATCCACATCCCGCAGGACCATTCGCCTTTCCGCCCTCCCGGTACTCAACGAGAACGGAAACGATCTTACAGCCGGAGAAGACAAACACCAAAACAAATATTACAAACAATATTCCGATGCGAGTTTTTTCACCGGATCGTTCTCCTTGAATTTCTGCGTTTATCCGAAAAATGTGGGGTTTATTTGCGTCCAAACGGGCGCGAATTTCAAAGCCGTGCCGGATTCGTGCCGCCAAGCCTTTACTTTTGGTGAAATTCCCGTTATACTGTCCTTAGCAATTCCATTCACACAGAGGAGAAGTCGGATCGTAGCCATGTCGTTCTGTGAGCCAAGGAGTTGACTGCC
>JAZNGR010000001.1:0-1743 GCA_045576575.1 Eubacteriales bacterium | reverse complement strand
CGGCAATTGATGGAGCGGGAACAAAAACCAGAGAGAAATTGAAAAAGGGGCTGTAAAAAAATCAATGATTTTTTTACACCCCCTTTTATTGGGGGTCGAAAAAATTGTTTGAAACCTTCAAACCGAGCCGCCGCCTTTGGCGGCGGGTTACCCGAAGGCGTATGTGATACGCCGAGTGGCTCGGGTTGGAGGTAGCAAAGGGCATAAAATAAAAAGGGAAATATCGAGAATTCGATATTTCCCTTCCTTATTTATGGTTTCTAAGGTAAACTCTTATTAAAGAGTCCTTTATTCTTCTTGCCCTTTGCGGTTCAGACTATTTTTACAGCCCCTTTTTATTCATCATAATCGGTATAAGGGGGTCTATCAGTCAGCGGTTCAAAGGTTTCGGGATCCACAACCAACCATGCGTTGGGCAGGAAACGCATACCGTCTGCATCAGAGCCGCTGGGATTATTCATTACACCGCCTTTTTCGGTATAATAAAGAACGGTAGAAGAGCCGCCATCCAGGTTCGCCGCATTATAGGCATCTTCTTCGATGAGGACTTCCTGCAGCTGCTTGATCGTTGCACCGGCGGAAGTTAACTGACGACCGTCGATTACCACAAACAGCACTGTGCCGTCTTTTCTCTGACCAATGGCAGTACGAGGGGCAACACCCCACCCGCCATTACCGGAGATTTCAGCAGGTTCACCATTGATAATCAAGAACGGTGTAAACTCGCAGGCATCCCGTAAGTTCAGATCTTCCAATTCATCTTCGGTATAGCGACCAAGGACCAAAACATCGTCTTCATTAAAGCCAATTACGTCCACTGCTTCGCTATAGGCGGGACCTTGGAGTTCCACCCCGTCTACAACCACAAGACCGATAGCCTTGCCACCGTTGCCCCAGCCGTTAGCATCACCGAATCCACCGGCATTGATTCCTGCTACTGCGCCATAGTCTTCAATCAAGCGGGGAATTTTCTGACCCTTGGTTCCAAAGTTTTCGGGGATCCCCATTCGTACCCAAGCAGGATTGGAAATCTCCATTACAAAACCGTTCCATCCGCTGCCGCTGATCTTTTTAACGCTGATCTCGTTATTATTGGTATCCACTTCGATCTCGGCAATATCGGTGGTAGTATCCATATTGACGACCTTATTTTTATCCATTACCGCCTGGATGGTTTCATCCGAATAGAAGGTAGTAGCATAATACTGATGGGAAAGGGTCGTCATTGCAGAAGTGATGATCAACTCGCGAAAAAAGGCAATGGGACCGTAAAGCAGGAAGAGCACCAAGGCAAATTCCAACACAATGGTCACACCCGTAGTGATCAGGTATTTCTTCAGAAAATCACGCCAAAAGCGGCGAAAGCCTGCAATCAAGCCACGGGAACTATTCGATTTTTTGGAATGTCTCGCCATATGACGTTTATTCTTTCTCAATTTTTTCTCCTATTAAGTATGTTCTATAAACCACTAATATTATTACAAATTATAATCTTTTATTACAATTCTGTCAACTGTATCAAAAAATTATTTAAAATAATTCATTTTTTTACTTTACAAATTCAAAATCGTCTGTTATAATATTGAGCGTTGTTGGGATATAGCCAAGTTGGTAAGGCAACGGATTCTGACTCCGTCATTCCGCAGGTTCGAGTCCTGCTATCCCAGCCAAATAAAAACGGACCGCGAATGCGGTCCGTTGTAAGTGAATGGCAGGATACTCTGCGCCGCTTGATTTTTCGAC